>NZ_JAIWNX010000049.1 GCF_020217185.1 Asticcacaulis sp. | reverse complement strand
TCTTCGACACGGTCAGCTTGTCGCCATAGGCTTCGGCCACTTCGTCGAGAATAGGGGCGATCTGCTTACACGGGCCGCACCATTCGGCCCAGAAATCGACCAGAACCGGCTTGTCGGATTTGAGGACGTCGTTTTCAAAGGTCTCGTCGGTAACCTTGACGGTGGCGGTGGACATGGGTGCACTTCCTATCTCGCCCGAAATGGGCACAGATTCAAACTTGTCACAAAGGTAAGTAAGCCCGCATCAGAAATCAATGGCCCCTGATTTCGCTGAGCCTGAGATTTACTAAAGCCTCGCTTAAGGGCGTCAGCTTCGGCCCGTCCGTCCACAACAGCGCCGCTTCGACGGACTTGTCCGGATAGATCTGCCGCAAAAGCGCAACGTAACCCGCCATTTGCCGCTGATAGTCGGCCGCGGCCTCTTCGGCGCTGTCCGGGGCGGGGCGGTTCGATTTATAGTCGATGACCAGCACGCGCTCAGGCCCGATCACCAGCCGGTCGATGCGTCCGGACATAAACACCGCTTCGCCGTGCGCATTGACACCAACCTGTCCGGCCAGCGCCACTTCCGGCCGCGAATCGGGCCCGAAGGCGTCGGCAAAGCGCGCATCGGTCAGCACCCCCATCACTGCCTGACGGATTTCGTCGCGCTGGGCGTCGTCGAGATCGGGCTGACGCCTCAGCCAGCGTGCGGCCACCTCATCGCGGTCGGCTACGGACAGGGCGGGCAGGATTTCAAACAGCTTATGGATTTTCAGGCCGCGCCCGAAACGTCCCTGCCCCTTCTGTTCCGCCAGAGGCGAGGGCGCACGATCTTCGGCGGAACGATCCTCGTCACTGAGCTGCGACACGGCGCGCCAGACGACATCGGCTTCCGGATCGGGGGTGGGGGAGGCGGAAATGAAGGCAGGCAGACCGGTCTGTATTAAAGCAGCCTGCGCCTCAGCGATCATTAACGGTGCGCGTTCGCCGAATAAAAGCAGTTCCGTTTTTTCAGAAGGTTCCTGAGCATTTTTAGACGCGCCTTCGCTTCCGAAAACCGGTTCCCCCTTTTCGGAAGGCGCTTTGGGCACGCCAAACTCCACCACCGTGTCCAGTTCTACCTCCACCACAGCCTCACGCGGCAGGCGGTCGAAACCGTCCTGCGCCAGATCGTACCAGTCGGGGAAGGGGCCATTCGCCGCGCGGCTGCCGCGATAGCCGCACAGGGTCAGGCGATCACGCGCCCGCGTCAGGGCCACATAGAACAGCCGCAAGCCCTCCTTGGCTTCGCGTAAAGTCCGGGCGGATTTGAGTGCGCTGACGGCTTCCGGGTCGCCGTCCTTGCCGCGCGCCGACACCAGAAGATCACCCTCATCCGACATCAACAGCAGGTCGTCATTGCGCGTCGATTTGAAACCGGGGGCCATGGGCAGAATCACCCACGGCGCTTCGAGACCTTTGGAGCCGTGCACGGTCATCACCCGCACGCGGTCGCCGCCCTCTTCCTGTTCGCGCTTGATCTCTGAGGCATTGAATTCACACAGGTTCAGGAAGTCGATCAGGCCGATCGCCCCCACCCCTTCGCCTTTCAGCGCCAGGTTCAGCGTCTCATCCAGTACGTCCTCGCACTCGACGCCCAACCGTGTGACGAAGCGCTGACGCTGGGTGCGGCCCGCGCCGTCGCGGCGATTGAGCACCAACCCGAGAAAATCGAACGCCGTGCGCTGCGGCGCTTCGGACAAGGCCCAGCCAATGAAGTTCTGCGCTTCGGAAAAGCGCGGATTGTCTTCGGCCAGACGGTTCAACGCCTGCCACAGACTGGCCTTTTCGACGCGCGTCAGGGTGAACAGGTCGTCTTCGCTGAGGTCGCACAGGGGGCTGCGCAGGACGGCAGCCAGAGACAGGCTATCGCCTGCCTGCAAACAGACGCGCATCAGGGCGCGCAGGTCCTGAAATGCTATGTGGTCCGACAGCTTGAGCCGGTCGGCCCCGGAAACCGGTACGCCCGCCTGCTTCAACTCACGGATAATATGTTCGAACAGAGCGTCGCGTTTGCGCACCAGAATAAGCACATCGCCGGCGTGCATAGGGCGCGCCTGGCGTGACCCCTTGTCGATAACGCTGCGGCCCTGTTTGATGTCCTGTGCGATATGGAAAGCCAGTTGTTGCGCCAGCCGCTTGGCCGGGGCCGCACCGGAGGCGTCGACGGGCGCGATGTCTTCGTCATCGCTCTCGCCCAGATCGGGCACAGGCAGGGGATAGATAGGCGGCCACAGCTCGACCGTGGCCGGGCGTTCGGAACGGCGCGCATCGTGGATGATGCGTTCGGCGGTGAAGTTGAGCGCTTCGGAGAGGTCAGGGGCGTCAAAGGCGCTATCGACAAAGCCCAAAACCTGCGGCAGGGAGCGCCAGCTTTGCACCAGTTGCGGCACGACGAAGCGTTTCCCAGCGCGCTCAGCCCGGGTTTGATAATATTGCCGCTTGCCTAAAAACAAATCAGGTTTGGCGCCCTGAAAGCCATAGATGGACTGCTTTTCATCGCCCACGGCAAAGATGGTCCGGTCAATGCGCGCCTGAAATATCGGCGCGCCCGCTCCGGAGAAAAAATCATCGACAAGGGCATCAATGATGTCCCACTGATCGCCGGACGTGTCCTGCCCCTCATCGACCAGCACATGCTCCAGCCCGCCATCCATCTTGAACAGCACCCACTGCGACATGGTGGCCCCGGAGAGGAGCCGTTTGGCGCGGCTGATCAAGTCCTGAAAATCGAGCGCGCCGGTGCGGCGTTTCAGGTCCTGATAGAGGACGCTGAAATCCTCAAACAGTTGCAGCGTATAGAGGGTGTTGAGCGCGGTTTCGGCGGCCTTGCGCTTTTCCACCGCCTCGGCCAGCGGTTCGCGCCAGCGTTCCAGCGTATCGCGGTCAGCTTGAGCGCTCTTGGTCGAGCACAGGTCTTTGCGCGGCTCGCCCTTGGCGGTGTAGAACACGGCATAGAGCGCTTCGAAATCAAACGGTTCGCTGGTTTTGCGCGCTTCGGACAAGCATAGCAGCGTTTCTGACAGGCTCTGATTGCCTTTGGTGTTAACCGTGGCCAATGACCTTGCCATTTCGGGTATTACGTCCCAGTTCAGGCCGTCTGCAAAGGCATCGACCACCTGTTCCGGCGTCATCGGCGGGTCGAGATCGAGGCGTTTGAACAGGTAAACACTAAAAGACAGACCGTTGTGTTCCGCTTCGGCCAAAAGATTATCCAACGCCTCGCGGATACGGTCATGCTGATAAATGAACTGCGATAGAAGCTGTTCAAACTTCTGGGCTTTCAGCGTGCGGATCAGGTGATCGCGGTGCGCGCCTTCGGGTAGGGTCAACAGGCCTTCCAGCGCCTTTTGCGCCAGATCACGCGCAATCAGATCGTCCAGCACCTGAAACGACGGGCTTAAACCCGCCTCAAGCGGAAACCGCCGCAGCAGCTTTTCGCAAAAGGCGTGGATGGTCTGAATCTTCAGTCCGCCCGGCGTTTCCAACGCCTTGGCAAACAGGGCGCGCGCCGTGGCCAGATCATCAGGGTTTTCGTCGATGGCTCGCAACTGATCGGCCAGCTTATTGTCTTCGGCCACGGCCCAGCCGCCCAGCCGCTCATACAGACGGCCCTGCATCTCGGCGGCGGCGGCCTTGGTATAGGTGACGCACAGAATGTGCTCCGGCTTTGCTCCGCGCAACAGCAGACGCGCGACGCGGTTGACGAGCGTCGAGGTCTTGCCCGAACCGGCATTGGCGGTCAGGAAGCACGATACTTCCGGATCGGCGGCGGCGTTTTGCGGGTTCATTCGCCCTCCTCCGTTGCGGGTTCGGCCTCGCGGTCGCCCAGAACGTGCCATTCATAAAGCCGTGCCAACTGGTCATAATCACCGCCGCGCTCCAGCCGGTATTGCGGCGCGCGCCAGGACAGATAGCCCTGTCTGGGGTTTTCATACTGCATCAGGCGCGTCTTGAGGCGGCTCAGCGCGCGATCGGCCATCTCATCAGCGCTCAGCGGGTTCTTTTTGTCGTAAACCACGCGCGGTTTGACCACATCCTGCCCCAACCGAACATAGACCAGTTCACCCAGACCCTTGGCGCGATGGATGTCCTCAAACCCGTTGAAGCTGCCGTATTTGAGGATGGCGGCAGTCAGGGTGAGTTGCGGGTAGAAGCCGGCGATCACCGCCCTGGGTGACGGTGGCTGACCGGTCTTGAAGTCGATCACATCGACGCCGCGCTCATGAATTTCCACGCGGTCTGCCTTGGCGGTCAGGGTGAAGGGGCCACGCGGCAGGTCAATGGTCAGCTTGCCTGACTCTTCGATCAGAAGGCGCGGACGGTCAGCGCGACGCTCGGCCTCAAAGGCCACATAGTCGCGCGCCAGCAGGGGAAACAGCGGGCGTTGCAGGGCCAGTTGCGCTTCGCTGAGGTTTTCGGCGCGTAACTGCGCCTCCAGCAGATCGCAAAAGACCTGCACCCCGGCTTCGCCCAGAGGCATATCGTCCGCAGCGAATTTTTCCGCGACGGCGTGGATGGCGGTGCCGCGACGCAGGGCCTCGAAGGGCTCGTTCGGTCGGTCGAGGGGCTTGAGGCCCAGCACATAGCGCGCATAGACGGCATAGGGGTCGCGTTCCAGCATCTCGACCTGCGTCACCGGCAGTTGCAGGGGGCGCGACTCGACCGGTGGTGCAGGCAGGGGCCGTGAAGCGGGTTTCAGGGCCTCAGGCACGACGCTCAACGGGCCGTCCATGCGCCGCGCCCAATCCAGCCATTGCGGTTGGGTCGGCAGGTGTTCGCCCGCCCCGGTGGTCAGGGTTTCCAGCCGCCATAGCCAGCGCGATTGCACCTGCGGCTCGCCTTCACGGCGCTGGCGCGTCACCATCCACACCTCCGGCTGGCTGGCGCCTTGCACAAAGTCGTGTGCCGACAGGCCGGTGCGGCGTTCGGGCGACGGCAGGCCCAGGGCTTTACGCATCGGGCGCGACAGGAAGGGGTCGATTTCGGCCGCCTGCGGCCACACCCCTTCTTCCAGACCGGCCAGAATCAGTCGGTCGGCCGAGAACATGCGCGCTTCGATAGCCCCCAATATGGTCAGACGCGGATGGGTGTGCCCCCCCGTGCGCACGGTAGCCGTGCGTAGCGCCCGGCGCAGAATATCGACAAAGACCTGATCGTCCTCGACGATGAAATCGCGCCCTTCGGCGATCAGATCGGCCAGAAGCGCTGAGGCTGTCGCGCCCGCTGCGCCGCTCCACAGGGCCTGCCCGTCGTGCGCGGCCACGGATTCGGCCCAGACGGTCAGGGTGCGAACGTATTCGGACAGGTCTGTCTTTGACTTCTGCCAGACCGCACAGGTGCCTACATAGTCCTGCCACAGGCCAGCGGCCTCAAAAGCCTCTTTCTGCGTCAGACGGCTCAGAACCTCGTCGGCATCACGGGGCTTGGCACCTCGTAAGCCTATGATTTCCAATATATTTGTGTGGCGGTCGTCGGCGAAGCGAGACAGAGGATGCTTCAACAAAGCCAGAAGCTTCACCGCATCGAAGGGCTCCAGAATCAGATCGAGCAGGCTGTGCAGGAAGCGCCCGACCGGGCTGTGTATCAGGGCGTCGCCCGCAGAGGAGTCAGGGCGCACACCCCAGCGCGACAATCGGGCCGTTACCCGCCGCGACAGGGTGATATCAGGTGTGATCAGAGCGGCCGTCTTGCCCGGTGTTTCCAGCGCTTCGCGCATCAGAAGGGCGATGACGGCGGCGGCTTCCTCGTCATTGCGGCCTTCGATGTGGGTCAGGCCGCTTAAGCCGTCCTTTATGGCGGTTTCCGATCCCGCCTTCAGTGCCGCAATCTGGGCACGCCAGTCCTTGGTGGCCTCGGCGGGACGAAGGGCTTCGTTGAGGACGCGGCGGCGGGCGTGGCGCGCGCGGTCAGCTTCGATCGAAACAGGCCAGGTATGGACGACTTCACGGCTGACCCGGTGGCGATCCAGCAGGGCCTTCATGGCCCCCTGCGGGTGCGAATCGCCGACCTGCGCCCACACGTCCTCGGCCAGCGACAGGTCGAGACCGGGCAGGACGACGGCCCCTTGCTCAAAACGCGAGGCCAGCCCCATCAGCCGCGCCGTAGCCGGTGTGGTGCCGGTGGTCCCGGCGATAATGACCGGATGGGTGGGTGGGGTCTTTTCCCACTGATCGCCAAGGCGATGAATCAGCGTCACCAGTCTCTGGCTGGGGTCCATCCTGTCGAGTTCGGCCAGACGCTTCGGCCACAGATCGACGGCAATGGCCAGAAACCGCGCCGATACCTGCCAGTGTTCAGCCAAAGCCCCCATACCGTCGTGCAACAGGTCCGGATCGTGGACAAGACGGTCCAGTCTATCTGCGGCCTTCACCTCTTCCAGAGCTAAGGAGTCGAAAAATTTGGCTAAGGAATCAGCGAGTTCCAGGGCCGTTCGTGCGTTGAGCGGCGCATCGCTTTCGTAATGCGCCTTGATCAGCTTCGCCAGTTCGAAGCGCCGCCGCGTCGCCGACAGGGCAGGCGGCAGGTCGAGCCCCAGATGCTCCAGATCAAAGGGTGGCTCCCCCTCTTCGAGATCACCCAGTGCTCGCACCTGCGGCAGCAGAAGGGCCTTGGCCCGGCACTGATCGGTAAAGGCGTGCGCCATCTGACGCGCGCCGCGTCGGGTCGGGGTGAGGATCAGGGCGTGCGGCAGGTCATCACCCAGCGCCTCACACAGTCCCCGTGCCAGATCATCAAGGAACGGTCGCCCGGACGGAATGGAGTACCAGCGCGGGGCCGGGGTGACGAAGAGGTCGCGGCTTTTCATGCCTGTTGCAACCGCGCTTCGGCGGCATCGCGCGCAGCCGGGTCACCGACATGCATCCAGTTGCCGTGCATCCGCGCCCCGAACAGGCGACCGTCGGCCGCCTTTTTCCGCCAGATCGGCGTCAGGGAAAAGGCCTCTTCGGCCACTTCCGCCACTATGTCCGGATGGGTGATGTGCACACCCATATAGTTGAAGGGCGCGGATTCCGCCTGACCGCGGAAGGTCAGGCGCTGATCCTCAGCAAGAAAGAAGTCGCCTGCCCCATCAAAACCGCTGGAGCGCGCCATATCGGCCAGCAGCAGCAGGGCGTCCATGGCGTCAGGCTGCCATTGCTCAAGCATATCGGCAATGGCGCGGTCATGGCCGCCGTCTTCGATCCACACACTGTCGATATTGGCGACGAAAATCGGATCATCGCCCAGCAGTGGACGCGCTTTTTTCAGGCCTCCGCCGGTTTCCAGCAGCTTTTCGCGCTCATCGGAAATGACGATCTCGACATCGTTGCGGCTTTTGAGGTGCGCCTCCAGCCGATCGGCAAAATAGTGGACATTGACCACACAGCGTTCGACGCCCGCGCTTTTCAGCCGGTCGATCATGTGGTCGATCAGGGTGCGTCCCCCCACCTCGACCAGGGCCTTGGGCCGATCATCGGTCAGCGGCCGCATGCGCGTGCCCAGCCCCGCCGCTAACACCATAGCGGTTTTGATTGGGGCGGTTTTGATCTGTGTCATGCGATGCGGCCCCCCAGACCGTTGGCCATAAACCAGTTCCGCACCCCGGCCAGTGCGGGTGCATTGAGATTGCGCGCCAGATGTCGCCACATGCGCGGCATGAAGGCTTTATAGCGCGGTTTGTGGTCGCGCGTGACCAACCGGGCGAAGACACCCAGAATACGCGCCTGATTGAGCGCCACCAGCGCTGTGTAGAGGCGCATGAAGGCCTCGCGGTCCTGTTCGGGGCGCAGGCTGAAATAGTGCTCTAGACAAAGCGCCTCTACCTCAGGCGACACATCGCGGCGGGCGTCCTGCAACAGCGAATGCAGGTCCCAGGCCGGATGCGCCTTCAGGCAGTCCTGAAAATCAATCAGGCCGACGCGCGCCACGCCTTCACGACCCCCAAGCCACAGCAGGTTTTCGGCGTGGTAATCGCGGTGGATGAAGACGCTGGCGCCGGCTTCGGCTTCGGCACGCAACGGAGCCCACAGGCCGTCCCAATCGACGCGCGCCTGTTCGGAAAAGCGCAAGCCGGGATCATATTGCGGCAACCATTCCAAAAACATGTCGGCACCGGTTTTCAGCGCCAGCGCGTCATAGGTCAGCAGCGGCCACTCACCCACCATGGCGGGTGGTGGCGCCTCGTGCAGCTTCGCCAGCACGGACACCGCCGAAAGGTAAAGCGGCGCTTCGTGCTCCCCCTCTTCGATCAGACGGGCAAACAGGGCATTGCCGAGGTCTTCGTGCAGGATCAGGCCGTTGTCCAGATCGCTCTCATAGATGGTCGGCGCGGAAAAGCCCCGCGCGCTCAGATAGCTAGCCGCTCCCACAAAGGCCGTCAGATCGCCCGCAGACAGACGAGTCTGTGCAAAATAACCAAGCCGTTGACGGTCCTCGATGCTGGCGTCCGGTGGGCAGGGCTGCGCGCCCGTCGGCGGCTGATCCATCAGCATCAGGGTTGAGCCGTCCGCCCGCGTCAGGCGCTCATAGCGCCGCGTCGAGGCATCACCGGGCAGCGGGTCACGCCGTGCTTCGGCAAGGCCCGCCTGTTGCAGAAAACGGACGCGGAGGTCTTCACGATCGGTCATTTAAAGCTCTTATGGGGCGGGCCGCTCAAGCGTCACGCGACGGCCCGTAGCCTCTTCTTTTAGGCGCACGATCCATGGGGCGTCAAAGGTGAAATGCCCCAGTCTTTGCGGCCATTCGATCAGGCAGAGATGCGTGTCGGTCAGCTCAAACAGGCCGATCTCATGCACCTCTTCCGGGTCGGTCAGGCGATAGAGGTCGAAATGCGCGATATCGAAATCGCGGCCTTCGTAGGTCTGAACAAGGGTGAAGGTCGGCGACGGCACGTCTTCGTCTGGCGTCGTCAGCGCCCGGATCAGGCCGCGCGCCAGGGTCGATTTTCCAGCCCCCAGATCGCCCAGCAGATAGACCACGTCCCCCGCTTTGAGTTGCGTAGCCAGCCACGCCCCCCACTCGGCGGTGGTGCTATCGTCGGCCAGAAAACAATCGTCGGAAAAGGTCATAGGGCAGGGCGGTCCGGATCGAGCGGCAATTCCCGTTCGATATAGGTCTTCAACCGCTCGCACAACAGGCCCACCTCGGCGTCGAGCTGATGGGACGCCATGAGCGGCCCAACGGTCAGGTCGAACCGCTGACCCGCCTTGTTCAGAAACTCATGGAACAGGGTGATATCGCGCAATTCCTGCGAGACGCGGTTGAAGGCATGAAACCATACCGAATTAGGCCCCGACAGGTGCATAGGCACCACAGGCGCGTCGTATTTCTGCGCCAGCGACAAGGCGGTGGTCTGCCACGGCGGATCGCTGAGTTGTCCGTCCGCCCCGCGTCGCGCCAGCCGCCCGGCGGGAAACAGCACCACACATTTTTCACTTTCGAACGCCGCGCGTGCCGCACTCAGCGTGGCGCGGGTCTTTTCGCGCGTGCGCTTGGCCTCGACCCACTCGACCGGGATCAGCACCTCTGCGAAGCGCGGATTGACCCGCAAGGCGTCGGCATTGGCGAAAAAGGTAATGTCGGCGCGCACTTTCCGCAGACAGTCATAGACGGCAATGCCATCGGCTATGCCGGTCGGGTGATTGCAGATGACGACGCAGCGCCCCGTGGCCGGGATACGCTCGACCCCGCGCGCCATGACCTCAAGCGACAGAAGCCGGGAGATATAGTCAAGCGCTTCGGCCCCGGACAGCTCCGCAATCGCCTGCGCCATACGCACGGCTCGTTCGTAGCCCAGCAGGCTATACAGCAGTGGTCGCGCCACAGGCCACGCAACCGATGAGGCCAGACGCGGTGCGCGTTCGATGATCAGTTCTTCGACAATGTTACGCGGCGCCGGTAACGCCATCCTGCCCCTCCCCAGTCTTTCGCTGTCCCGTTATTCTTGCTAAGGCTATCTCATGCCCGCTTCGCACACCCCGAACCCAGCCCCCAAAAG
>NZ_JAIWNX010000048.1 GCF_020217185.1 Asticcacaulis sp. | reverse complement strand
TGAGGATTCCCGCCGCCCGAAGGCCAGGGGCCCCTATCTGTGGCTGTGGTTTGCGGCCCTCACTGGTATCATATTCGGCCTTGTTGCCCTGTCATGGGGCTGAATCTGTTAACCAAACCCTTAACAGATGCCGCATAACGCGCGTATAGTCATCAGGTTCAAGAGGGGCTGAGCGCCGGATGACCAGAAAGCATATACTCTACGCCATACTGTTCCTGATTGTTGCGGCTGTGCTGGGCATTACCGGCTACTGGCTGTACTGGGACAATTTCGTGCGCTGGGCGCCCGTAACCATCACGCAAAAGCAGAAGGATATTCAGGAGCTTCTTGATTCGTCGGGCTATGCGGCGTCGGGTAAGGAGGGACCGGAAATCTGGGTCATTACCTATCGCAACTGCGCGACGTGCAAGGTGTGGGAAGATCAGGAACTGCCGAAGTTCGAAGCCATTGGCGCCGATATCCGCCTCGTGCCCTTCGCCCCGATGGATGTCGAAGGCAAGGTGACGACCACCGCCTCGGAACGTTCGACCATCGCCGAAATCTGGCTCAACCGCTCCTATCCGCTCTACAAGCAATGGCGTGCCGCCAGCGAAGAGGCGTGGCAGCCGACCTTCCGCGCCGCCGACGGTGATCTGGCGCGCTCAGCGGTGGTGCAGGCCAGCCGTGACTTTATCGCCAAACTGGAGCCGCTTCTGGGCGATAATGGCGTGCCGATCCGCTATCCGCTGATTATCTGGCGCGATGGCACCCAGCATATCCGCGTCTGCGCCTGTTCGGATGAGCGCATGTACCACTATGTGCGCGACGATCTGCACGCGCCGTCGAAGCTCGAAGGCGCACAGGCGCCCGCGCTGAAAATCGAAGCGCCGGCCACCGCCGCCGCTGAAACCGTAGCCAGCGATAGCGCCACCGGCAATTACGGACCTGATAGTCGGTAAGGTGTCAACGAACGGCACGACCTGGGTGGTGGAGGCTTTTTACAGACTGACCCCATCGGCTCAAAAGACGACCTGAACCTGTATGGTTACACGGGCGGGGATCGTGTCAATGGTACAGATCCGACGGGATTGGCAACGTGCGGAAAGTCAATGAGCGACCTAGGTGAGTGCGGGCAAGCAATGACACAGCAAGTAGCTGCCCTTGCGGCAGTTCAATCGACAAGGGGGGAAATTGCAAATCTAAAGCAAGAAAGCGCCGCTGTCGCCGCCGGGAAGCAAACGGGGCTGTCAGACCGCGCTCAAGCCACGGAAAGCGCATTTGGTAAGGCGTTCGACTCTTCATCTAATGCAACGCTTGCCTCGGCAGACAAAAAATTGTCGCGGGTGGAAAATTTCCTATAATACAGGTCCGGCCGTTATAATTATGAAAAGGACGAAGAGAGCAAGGTCAGTGCTTTTGTGTTTGATAAATGTACTATTTCAAACACTCAAGGATACGCATTCAATGATAACAAAAAGCGTTTTCTTATTCCATGACAGGTATGATGTCACAACCTTGGTTCATGAGCCGCCACATTTATTTGGTGCAAATGCCAACATGCGTGAGTATTATCAATTAGATGCGCTTTCCATGGCAAAGCAACCCGGAGGTACGAAACGTGCGCTCAATAATGCTGATAGCTATCTTATCCTTGTTCAGCGTCTCGGCGGCCTCTAGCTGCATTGGTAATGTATTAAATGTTTCAACAAACATAGTTGCAATTGATGTTGAAACCTCTCAAGTTGAGGTGATCATCACAAATAATGGTACAGATACAGTATGTTTTGAAGCCGGACATGGACCCCGGTCGTTCAAATTAACGCGAAATAAACGCAGTATTCCGTTACGACGAGGTGTTCCTTTTGCGTCTTCGGCGAATAGATGTGTTGAAGTCGCCCCAGGCGAATCGCTTTCTGAAATTTATGATTTATCTCGAGCGTTTCCAGTTATAAGGCGTGGAGATAACTTGTGTTTTGAGGCTTATCTTCGCATAAAGGGGCACGATGACGTGGCAAATAAAATCGTATCAAATTGCCGTTTAGTTGGTTAATGGGCTGCAAGATAAAAGGCCGCCTCTCTGAGCCTGTAAGTTGTTGTCTAACATCGTTTTTTTAGAACCATGTTAGCTTCAAGCCCTTTATTCATAAGGCTTTGCGATGGCTCTATGGGTGTTTCGCAATTGCTCGAATCCTGCCTTCAATCATCCGGGCGCGAATGAGGCGTTTGCGGCGTTTTTATACCGTTCGTGCGCGGGCAGGATAAAAAGGCGGAGAGGCTCTGGGGCCTGGTTCTGCGTGATAGTCTATATTTTACAAATGGTTATGTGAGTTGCGCGAGAGGTGCGCTCTGCATGTGGTGAGGTGCGGACCCGGTATCCCGTTGTATTGTATGGCTAATTTGTGAGGTTTGCGGGATTTAAGCGCTCTGTTGCGACGGCGGCGACGGTGTCCTGCAAGAGCTTTACGCGCTCGGTGAGCCCGTCGCGTTCTTCATCGGTGACGGTGTAGTCGGCAGAGTATCGGGCCTCTATATAGGCGCATCCGCATAAGGCCCTGTTTTGCCCGCCCCAATGCCGCCCCATTGAATGGGCAGGGTAAACTCTCATATGATGCGTGAGATACTGTCCGGGAGACTCTTCATGCGTGCGACCCTGATTTCACTGGCCCTTTTGTGTGTGCCGGGCGCGGTGTTGGCGCAGGACGTCATCGACCCGAAGCACAAGCCCAACTTTACCGAACGCACGGACAAGATGACGCCGGTGCAGCGTGAAGCCGAGATCAGGCGCATCTTTGCCGAATTTGACCGCAACCGCGACGGTTTTATCACCGAGGATGAGGCCCCGCGCCTGCCGCATACGGGCAATGATCCGGAGGCGATAAAGGCCGACGCCAAATTCTTCATTTCGCTCTATGACGACAACGAAGATCATAAGGTGTCGCTCAGCGAATACCGCGCCAAGGCGGCTCTGGCCCTGATTGGGCGGGAAAAAACGACGCAGGCCTCCAAATAAGGACTTTCCTTATCGCCAAAGCCGCGCGGCTGGTCTAAAAACCCTCGCATGAGCGAACAGACGGCCCCCTCCGAATCCCCCAAAATGTCCACCTTCGGCTTCCGCGATGTGGAAGCGAAGGAAAAGGTCAATCTGGTCCACGGCGTGTTCAAAAACGTCGCCGCCAAATACGACCTGATGAACGACGTCATGTCGGTGGGCGTCCACCACCTGTGGAAGGACGCGGCCTGCGCCAAGCTCAACCCGCAGCCGGGTGAAGTGATCATCGACTGCGCCGGCGGGACGGGCGATATTGCGCGGCGTCTGGCCAAGCTGGCGCGCGCCGCCAAAGCCCGCAGAGGGGGCAAGGACGCGGAAATCCGCATTATCGACTATAATCAGGCCATGATCGAGGCGGGCATTCAGAAGGGGTCTGAGCCGGAAATCACCTGGTCGGTTGGCGATGCGATGAACCTTGCCATCGCCGACAACAGCGTTGATGCCTACATCATCTCGTTCGGTATCCGTAACGTCGCCGATGTGCAGGTGGCGTTGAATGAGGCCAAGCGCGTGCTGAAACCCGGCGGTCGCTTCTTCTGTCTGGAGTTTTCGCACCCGACCACGGGCCTTGTCGAAAGCAGCTACGAGTTTTACGCCTTCAACATCATCCCCTTCATGGGGCAGATGATCGCCAATGATCGCGATTCCTATCAATATCTGGTCGAAAGCATCAAACGCTTCCCGGATCAGGAGGCCTTCCGCGGCATGATGGACAAGGCGGGTTTCCGCCGCACAGGCTATACCAACTTCACCGGCGGGGTGTGCGCCCTGCATTACGGCTGGGCGTAAGCCTTGGCGTCGGTGTTCGCTTCGTTTTTCCGCCTGATCAAGGCCGGGTTCGTCTTGATGCGCGAGGACGTGCTGATCCCGCGCGAACTGAGCTATCAGCTCAATCCGCCGTCGCGTTTCTTTTCCAATTCCCTGCGCTTTTTCTTTGCGCGTCGCGGGCCGCAAGACCGCGTGGGGCTGCGCTATGCCCGCGCCTTTGAAAAGCTGGGTCCGGCCTTTATCAAGCTGGGGCAGGTGCTTTCAACGCGCGGCGACATCTTCGGGGATGAATTTATCCGCGACCTCAGCCACCTGAAGGATCAGTTGCCGCCGTTTGATGCGGCGACGGCGCGACGTCTGGTCGAAGAGGCGCTGGAAAAGCCGGTCGATGACGTCTTCTTTGAATTTGGCGAAGTCATCGGGGCGGCCTCCATCGCGCAGGCGCACCGCGCCATCCTGAAAGACGGGCGGCAGGTGGCGGTGAAGATTCTGCGCCCCGGCATCGAGCAGATCATTGCTGACGACATCGCCATGATGACGCTGGCGGCCAAAATCATCGCCTTTCTGTCGCCCGCCTCGCGCCGTCTGGAGCCCGAAGCCTTTGTCGCTACGGTGGCGCAGTCGCTCCTGCTGGAGCTGGACCTGCGGCTTGAGGCCTCGGCAGCGGACGAACTGGGGCAGATCATCAATGCCGAACCCTATATGTCGGCACCAAAAGTCGTCTGGCACCATGTGGCTAAGCGCGTTCTGGTCATCGAATGGGCCAAAGGCATCCCGCTCAGCCGTCCCGAAGCCCTGACCCAGCCGGGGCTTCAGCCGCAGGCCATGGCCGACAACCTGATCCGCGCCTTTCTGTCTCAGGCGCTGAACCACGGTATGTTCCATGCCGATCTGCACGAGGGCAATCTGTTTGCGCAGGCCCCGGATAAGCTGACGGCGATTGATTTCGGCATTATCGGGCGGCTCAAGCCCAAGGAACGGCTCTATCTGGCGGAAATGCTGTGGGGCTTCCTGCGCCGCAACTATAAGCGCGTGGCCGAGGTGCATTTCGAAGCGGGCTACGTTCCCAAGCATCACGATGTTCAGGCCTTTGCACAGGCCCTGCGCGCCGTAGGGGAGCCGGTGCTGGGTCGCGCGGCGACCGAAGTCTCGATGGGACGGCTTCTGACGCAACTGTTTGAGATTACGGCGCAATTCGACATGCACCTGCGGCCGGAACTGGTCCTGCTGCAAAAAACCATGGTCAGTGTCGAAGGCGTGGCGCGGCGCATCTATCCGGAACACGATATCTGGGAAGCCGCCCGGCCGGTGGTGCGCGACTTTATCCAGTCGGAACTGTCGCCGGTCGCCGAAGCGCGCCGCCTGATCGACAAGCTGGTGCATAAGCTGAAGCTGGATGACGACGATGAGGCGGACCGCGAACGCGAACGGCGGGCGCTCATCTCCCTGCAATCCGAACTGCGCCACAGCCGCACCGTCTCGACCCTGGCCCTGATCGCCTCGGTGCTGGCGCTGGGCGTTATGGTGTGGATGGCCGTTGTTCATTTCTGACCCGGCCTGACTCACCTCTATTACCCCGCAGAGTTGCCCGCCATAACGCCGCTCTCGCAAGGGTTCGACCTTAGCGTTCTGTTAACCGCTTCTTCCCACCTTTAGATAACTGAAATCCTTTACAAGGGATAATCCGCCACGGAGCGGGTTGTATTTGGGGTAGGGTAAACCATGCGTACGCTTCGCGCGCGCCTGCAGGGCGTGATGTCTGTGCTGATTATCGGCGCGCTTTTGAGCTGTGGACTGGCTTTTCTGATCGCTCAGGCGGGGCGGCAGGGGCTTCAGACCGTCTATGCTGACCGGGTGATCCCTTTGGAACAGCTTAAAGGCATTAGCGACAACTATGCGGTCCTGATTGTCGATAATGCCCACAAGGTCCGCGCCGGCACAGTCAGCTTTGACGATGGCGTGCGCAATATGGACGAGGCCCTGACGCGCTCGGATCAGCTCTTTGACGCCTATATGCTGACGTGGATGGACGCGAATGAAAAGGCGCTCGCACAGGCGGCCAGGGATCAGAAAGAGAAGGCCAAGGCCTCCATAGCGCGCTTACGGGATATCATGCTGCGGAAGGATCAGGCGGCGCTTGAAACCTATGTGTCGAGCGAGCTTTATCCCGCCATTGACCCGGTGACGGCGGCCTTCGATGTGCTGGTGAAGCTACAGGTTGCCGAGGCCAAAAAATCGTTTGACGTAGCCTCACAAAAACAAGCCACCCTTCTGTGGGCGTTGGGAGCGGCGTTTCTGGTCAATTTCACGCTGGGTGCCGCCGGCATCTGGATCGTGCGTCATCGGGTCATCGCGCCGATCAACAGCCTGACGGCGGTCATGACCCGTCTCGCCCGGGGTGAATACCAGACCGAAGTGCCTGCCCGTGACGCGCGCAACGAAATCGGGGAAATGGCGCGCGCCGTTGAGGTGTTCAAATCCAATGGCCTTGAGCGACAAAGGCTGGAAGCGGCGGAAAAGGCCGCTTTGGCGCAGCGTGAAGCGCGGGCGCGTCTGATCGAGGAACTGGTCCAGCGTTTTGATGCCCATACCCGCGAAAGCATTCAGTTTGTCTCCGTGGCTGCCACGGAACTGGAGGCCTCGGCCGAAAGCCTGACGTCCGGTGCAGAAGAAACGACCCGTCAGAGCACCGTCGTCTCCTCGGCATCGGAAGAGGCTTCGATGAACGTACAGACCGTTGCCGCGGCGACCGAAGAAATGGCCGCGACCGTGCAGGAGATCGCCCGGCAGGTTCAGGGATCGGTACAGATTGCCCATAGCGCCATCGCCGAAGCGCAACGGTCCTCAGAGGTCATTCACAAGCTGTCGGACGGGGCGCAGCGCATCGGCGATTTCGTCAGCCTGATCACGCAGGTCGCCTCTCAGACCAACCTGCTGGCGCTCAACGCCACCATCGAGGCGGCGCGGGCTGGCGAGGCGGGTCGGGGCTTTGCGGTGGTCGCCAGCGAGGTCAAGACCCTGGCACAGCAGACCTCAAAAGCGTCGGCGGACATCGAGGCGCAGGTGCAGGAGATACAGGCTGTCGTCGGTGAAGCGGTAATGGCCATTGATCACATCCGCCGCACGATCGATCAGATGTCTGAGGTCTCTATGGCGATTTCAGCGGCCGTGGACGAGCAGCATGCCACCACACAGGAAATCACCCGCAATGTGCAGCAGGCGTCGCAGGGCACGGTCGAGGTGGCGCAAAACATGTCAGGCATCTCGCGGGCGACCGAAGAAACCACTGCGGCCGCCACACAGGTGCTCGGTGCCTCCGGTGAGCTGTCGCGTCAGGCCGACAGCCTGCGCAAAGATATCCATGAGTTCATTTCGGGAATTCGGGCCGCCTGAGACAGCCGCTGACAGTACAGGGGTATTCCATGATCACCATATTCCATCGCCTGGGCGAGCGTATCGCGGAAACCCAGCAACGCGCCGACCAAAACGTCCCCGACGAACCGGTATGGATCGACCTCCTCAATCCCACCGAAGAGGAACTGCGGCATCTGCCGCAAAACCTCAATATCGCCCTGCCGACGCGTGAAGAAACCTGGCGCAATCATGCGCTCAACCGCATGTACACGCGCGATGGTACGGCCTATATGACCGCCGCCGTCATCAGCGACGACCGCGATGCGCGCGCCTGCGGGACGGTGACCTTTATCCTGACGCCGGATTTCCTGATTACGCTGCGTGACATCGATCCGCCGCCCTTTCTGGCGCTTCAGGAACGCCTGCTGCTGATGCCAAAGGCCTTTCCGGACAGCGTGGACGTCCTGACCGGCTTGCTGGAAGCCATTGTGCTGCGGACCGTTGTCCATTCCGATGAAGTCATTACCGGGCTGGATGGCCTGTCTCGGCGTATCTTTTCGCCGCGCGGGTTTGAAGGCGAGAAGGGGACGCCCTCGGACATCATGCACGGCGTGTTGCAATCACTGGGCCTCTTGGCCGACCTCAACTCACGCATACATGAAAGCATATCGAGCCTTCAGCGCGTGGCGGGCTTTCTGCGCACCCATACGCCCGCCGGTCAATCGGACCACAGCCGCGCTCTCGGTACCCTGCTCAAGGATACGCAGTCCATCGCTGAGCAGACGACCTTCCTGTCGAACAAGATCAGCTTTCAGCTTGATGCCGCGCTGGGGATGATCAATGTCGAACAGAACCAGATCGGCAAGATCTTTTCGACCACGGCGGTCTTCTTTCTGCCGCCGGCGCTGGTCGCCGGTATTTACGGCATGAATTTCGACCATATGCCAGAACTGCACTGGGCGCTGGGCTACCCCCTGGCGCTGGGTCTGATGGGGGTGGCGGTGCTGGTGCCCTACTGGGTGTTTAAACGGCGGGGCTGGCTTTAATCCGGTTGGTGTCGGCCAGATAACCGGCGATCATGCTGGGGTGCATCGGCTTGGCGAACAGATAGCCCTGCGCCATGTCGCAGCCCATTTCGCGCAGACGTTCCAGCTGTTCCGGGGTTTCGACGCCCTCAATAATCGATTTCAGCCCCATATCACTACACAGCCCGGTCATGGAGCGCACCACCTTGCTGGCGCAGTCGTTTTCGATGTCGGTGACGAAGCTGCGATCGACCTTGATGCGATCAAGCGGCAGGCGGTGAACATAGCTCAGCGACGAATAGCCGGTGCCGAAGTCATCCAGCGACAGGTGACAACCGAGGGTCTTCAGCATCTGCATGGATTGGCGCGCCTTGACGAAATCGTGCGCCATGGCGGTTTCGGTGATTTCAAAGTCGATGCGTCGGGGGTCAATGCCGGACGCATTGACGATGGCCACCAGCCGCACCACCCCTTCGGCGGCGCAGATGTCGTGCGCCGACAGGTTAAACGACAGGCCGATATCTTCGGGCCAGTTGCGCATCTCACGTAACGCCTTTTCCAGCAGCACGCGGGTGACGCCGCCAATCAGGCCGGCGCGCTCGGCCACAGGAATAAACACATCCGGGGCAACCAGACCCAGTTGCGGGCTGTACCAGCGGGCCAGAGCCTCAAAAGACAGCACGCGACCGCTTTTCAGATCGACAATCGGCTGAAACAGCTGGATCAGCTCCTGTTCGAGATCGGCGGACAGAAGATGGCGTTCGATCTGCGTCTGGGTACGGATTTCCGCCGCGTGCTTGTCGCTGAACAGAACGGTCTGACCGCGCAGATTGCGCTTCGCATAATAGAGCGCATAGTCGGCATTCTCGAACAGGATTTCCGCTGACTGTATGGTCTCGCACCACGTCGCCATGCCGATGGAGCTGGCCATGTGGGCGTGTGTGCTGCCGATGGTAAAGGGCAGGCGTACAACATCGGTCAGATGGCGACCGACCTCACTTAAAGCCTCGTCGGACGCGGCGTCGCGCACGATCAGACCAAACTCATCTCCCCCCAGCCGGTAGATGTCGGCCTTAGCGTCGATAAAGCCCAGGCAGGCCTTTTCAAGCCGGCGCGCGGTTTCGCTCAACACCCGGTCACCAGTGGCGTGGCCATAGGTGTCATTGATCGGCTTGAAGCCATCGAGATCAAGCACCCCGACGGACAGGGCCAGCCGCCCGGCCTGCGCCGCGGCAAAGGCCTTTTCCAGATCGTGAAAGAAGCGGCGGCGGTTGGGCAGTTCGGTCAGGGCGTCCAGATTGGCGATGCGGAAGTTTTCGTCCGATAAGGCTTGTGTTTCGGCCTGCTTGGTCATCAGGTCGCGACGCGAACGCACCAGATCGGCAAAGTCGCGATAATGTGTCATCAGGATGGTCAGGATGGCGGCGCTGACCAGTACGATATTCACGGCAATCGCCTGTTCAGTCTGATCACCCCACAAACCGAAAAACAGGATAAACGGCACATTGACGATCAGCGTCACCAGAATAGCCGCCGATCTCAGATGCATCAGGCAGAAGATACAGCCGACTACGGTGATGCCCATGTAGAAGATCACATGGCCCTGTGCGTGGTCATCGCCATAGGGGTGCAGGCTCAGGCCCCAACTCATAAACCCTATGGCCAGAAACGCCGCCATCTTGGTGGTGCGGCGAAGCTGAGCCACAGCAAATTCGGGCGTTACGTTCTGGTGACGCTTGCGCCACCAGTGAATCCCGCGCACGCCGGCGATCAGGCACAAGGTGCCCGGCAGCCAAACCGACAGCCACAGAGGCGCGAGGTGGGA
>NZ_JAIWNX010000047.1 GCF_020217185.1 Asticcacaulis sp. | reverse complement strand
AAAGGTATAGCTGACGGCCACAGAGCTGACGATCAGCAGGAAATAGAGCAGAGGCACCTGCCGTGACAAGGCGCGGAACTGCGCTACCGCCAGTTCGGGATCATTGGCGGAGACGCTGAAAAGGGTACGCAGGGTTTTACCAATAGAAGTCACAGCTTTGACCGGGAGGTTGTTACTTACGACCACCTTAAGCCATTTTATCTAAAAAGAATTTAATCGACGCTGGGGTCAAAATTATCACGCGTGAGTGTGCGGCGCTCCGCTTCGATCTGCTTCTGTTTCTGCCAGTAGGCCGCGCCCTCATAGGGACGGAACAGGGTGCGCGGCGCGCCTTTTTTGGTCATGACGGCAAAGACATTGCGTCGGGTATCATAAAATAATGTGTCGCCATTGTTGCGAGAAAGGGTTTCGACCCCTTTGGGCGGCGCATGGATAAAACCGTGCACCATGCCCAGCCATTCTTCATAGGAACGTGCGCCGACCTCGGCTCCGT
Organism: Asticcacaulis sp.; assembly: GCF_020217185.1. Lineage (GTDB taxonomy): Bacteria > Pseudomonadota > Alphaproteobacteria > Caulobacterales > Caulobacteraceae > Asticcacaulis. Next base: position 9,507 of record NZ_JAIWNX010000047.1, on the reverse strand, counting down.
GCTTTTCATAATGATAGGTGGCGTTCTCATAGGCACTGTATTTGCGGTTCGACGACCAAAGGGGCCAGTCACCATAGCGTGTGGAGGTGATTTCCACCTTGGGGCCGACGGGCAAGCGTATGGCGTCGCTGTTTTCGCGCAGCGCCGGGGCTTCGGCCTCAAGCGGCGGCGGTGCCTCGGACGGGGTGGCGCGGGGTGCTGGCGCTTCGACCGGGGCCACCTGTTGCGCCGGGGCCTCGCCCTTGCCATCGGTCAGGACGGCGGATGGCCCGGCATCGCAGGCCGCCAGCAGCAGAAGCCCCACCGCCGCCAGAAGTCGTTGTGCGATCCTCATGCGTCCCCCATATGTCTTGCCAGACCCTCGCAAAGGCCATTAAAGACCATATCATGACTGTTGCAAGCCCACCTCGTATCCTGCTGATCGTCGGAGGCGGTATCGCCGCCTACAAATCATTGGAATTGATCCGCCTGATTAAAAAGGCGGGGATGGCGGTGCGCGTCGTCCTGACAAAGGCCGCCCAGCAGTTTGTCACGCCCCTGAGCGCCGCCGCCCTGTCCGGAGATAAGGTCTATACGGATCTGTTCGATCTGACCGATGAAGCCGAAATGGGCCATATCAGCCTGTCGCGTCAGGCCGAACTGGTGGTCGTCGCCCCGGCAACCGCCAATCTGATGGCGTCGCTGGCCAATGGGCAGGCCGATGATCTGGCGACCACGCTTTTGCTGGCTACGGACAAGCGCGTCCTGATGGCCCCGGCCATGAATGTCCGCATGTGGCATCACCCGGCCACGCAGCGCAATCTGGCGACCTTGCGCGCCGATGGCGTGTTGTTCAGCGGGCCTGACGAAGGGGATATGGCCTGTGGCGAATACGGTCCGGGCCGCATGAGCGAACCCGACGCGATTTTTGCCGCGATTCAGGCCGCGCTGAAGCCGAAGGCGCAACCCTTAAAGGGCCGCCATGTGCTGATCACTGCGGGGCCGACCTTTGAGCCTCTCGACCCCGTGCGCGGCATCACCAACCGCTCCTCCGGCAAGCAGGGCTATGCCATCGCCGCCGCGGCAGCCGAGGCCGGGGCGCGCGTGACGCTGGTGTCTGGCCCGGTCAGCCTGCGGACCCCGGCGGGCATCACCCGTATCGACGTGGAGACGGCGGCGGAGATGCACGAGGCGGTGCACGCGGCTCTGCCTGCCGACGTGTTTATCGGTGTGGCGGCGGTGGGCGACTGGCGCGCCAAAGAGATTGCCCGCGATAAGCAGAAGAAGGGCGTGGACGGCGAACTGACGGTGACGCTGGTCAAAAATCCCGACATTCTGGCCAGTATCGGCCACCACCCGACGCAGCGTCCGACGCTGGTCATCGGCTTTGCGGCGGAAACGCGCAATGTCGAGGTCTATGGCCAGACGAAGCTGCGCAGCAAGGGGGCCGACGCCATTCTGGCCAATGACGTGTCGAAAGACGTCTTCGACCGCGACACCACCAATATGATCCTTATCGACGCTTCGGGCCCGACGGCCGGCAAGCATCTGACCAAGGCCGAAGTGGCCGCCGACCTCATCCAGTATCTGACGACAAGGCTGAAATGACCTACACTCCGACCGCCCATATCATCCAGTTGCCGCACGCCGCCGGTCTGGCCCTGCCCGCCTATGAGACGGAGGGCTCGGCGGGTCTCGACCTGCGCGCCGCTATCGCCGAGGGTGAGGTACTGACGCTCAGGCCGCTGGGGCGGGCGCTGGTCCCTACCGGGCTGAAGGTTGCCGTGCCGCTGGGGTTTGAGGTGCAGGTGCGCCCGCGTTCAGGGCTGGCGCTGAAATTCGGCATTACCTGCCTCAACTCGCCGGGAACGGTGGATTCCGATTATCGCGGCGAGGTCGGGGTCATTCTGGTCAATCTGGGCACCGAGGATTTTGAAATCCGCCGCGGCGACCGCATCGCGCAGATGGTGGTGGCGCGTCACGCCCGCATTGAATGGGAATTGGTCGAAAGCCTTGACGACACGGCGCGCGGGGCGGGCGGCTTCGGCTCGACCGGGCGGGGCTAATCCCCTTATTTCACGCAATTGTGCAGGATCGCCGGGTTTACCCGCCCGGCGAAGCACCTCAGACTCGCCCAATACGCGAATCTGGGTGATGAGCCATGGCAGAAACCCTCGAACTGTACGGATTGCTGAGCGATCTGGTCGAAGCGGCGCTGAACGGCCTCAATCTGTGGCCGGCGCTGTTGGCGGGTGTGATCGCCGCCCTCCTGATCTGGCTGCCGGTGGCGGCGCGATTGCTGATCGCCCTGTGCCTGACCTTGGTTTTCAGCAGTCTTTGGCCCCTGCTATACGGCCTGCCGCCCCTTGCCACCGACTTTGGTGAGCCGGAATACAGCATCCAGTTTGCGCTCATGGCGCTGGTGGCCATTGGGCCTGTCTGGCTGACCGAAGCGCTGGGTGTAAGGCGATTGACTCAGCGAAAGCCCAGAACGTCCTGCATATCGTAAAGGCCGGGCGACTGCGCCGTCGCCCATAACGCCGCTTCGACGGCCCCGCGCGCGAACAAGGTGCGGTCGCGCGCTGAATGCGACAGGGTGATCACCTCGTCTTCGGCGGCAAACAGCACGCTGTGTTCGCCGATAATGCCGCCGCCGCGAATGACCGAAAAGCCGATCGTTCCCGGTTCACGCTGACCCGTCAGGCCGTCGCGTGCCGCCACGCGCACATCCTTGAGATCGACCCCGCGCCCGTCGGCAGCGGCGTCCCCCAGCATCAGGGCAGTGCCCGACGGCGCATCGACCTTGCGCTTGTGATGGGCTTCCAGCACTTCGATGTCCCAGGCGTCTGGCCCCAGCTTGGCCGCCGCCTGTTTCACCAGCCCCATCAGCATATTGACGCCCAGAGAGAAGTTCCCCGAACGCAGCACAATGTTGCGGTCGCCATAGGCTTCGAGGGCGGCAATCTGTTCCGGCATGAAGCCGGTCGAACCGATGATATGCGCCAAAGCCTTGCCGCGCTCTTGACCCTCAGCGGCACAGGCTTCGGCCAAAGCCAGAGTGGCCACGGGGGTGGTGAAGTCAATCACCGCATCGGCCTGCGACAGGTCAATGGCGTCGCCCTTGTCAAAGGTGGTGGCGACGATCAATTCGCGCTCATTCAGGACACGGATAACCGCCTGACCCATGCGGCCCTTAGCTCCGGCAACGGCAAAACGAATCTGGGTCATGATCACTCCGGAGGTTTATAAGCTGCCCGCTCCTCTAGGGAGCGGGCGCCAATAAGTCAAATCCGGCGACGGGCCGCCCCGAGCCGGATTTGTCTATTCAGATCCATGAAAAACGTATTGCGCGTCAGCGCAAGACTTTTTCATGAGGGGCTATGCCGTCCCCGTGATGTCGTCCCAGAACCGCTTGGCCTTGTGCATAAAGCCTTGCGACTGGGCGTAGGACTGCGCCTCGGCGATCTCGGCAAATTCTTTCATCAGTTCTTTCTGACGGGCGCTGAGGTGCTTTGGGGTTTCGACGAACAACTCGACCAGCAAATCGCCACGCTGTTTCGAATTGAGCACCGGCATCCCCTTGCCCTTGATCTTGACCTTGTGGCCGGTCTGCGCGCCTTCGGGGATGGCGACTTCCAGCTTGCAGGTGCCGTCGCAGCCTTCACCGCCCATCAGGCACGGCACCTCGACCTCGCCGCCCAGAACGGCGGTCGGCATGGGCACGGGGATCTGACAATGCAGATCGGCCCCATCGCGCTCGAAAATTTCGTGTTCGGCCACTGACAGGAAGATATAGAGGTCGCCGCGCGGCCCGCCATTGGCGCCGGCCTGACCTTCACCGGACAGGCGGATGCGTGCGCCGTCATCGACCCCGGCGGGGATGCGCACGTTCAGCTTGCGATTGGCGCGCACCTGACCATGACCGTGGCAGTTGGTGCAGGGCTCCTTAATCACTTGACCCTGACCGTTACAGGTCGGACAGGTGCGCTCTACGGCGAAGAAGCCGTTGGAGGTACGCACGCGGCCCGCGCCGCCGCAGGTGTGGCAGGTGACCGGCTTGGTGCCGGCCTTGGCCCCTGAGCCCTTACAGACTTCGCAGGTCAGGGTCGTTGGCACGTTCAGCTCGACATCCGCCCCCTTATAGGCCTGTTCCAGCGTAATTTCGTAATCATAGCGCACATCGGGGCCGCGTTGCGGGCCGGAACGGCGGCCACCGCCCCCGCCACCGAAGATGTCGCCGAACATTTCGGAGAAGATGTCTTCGACATTGCCAAAGCCCTGCCCGCCAAAGCCGCCCTGACCGCCGAAGCCGCCACCGCCCTGACCATTGACACCGGCGTGTCCGAAACGGTCATAGGCCGCACGCTTGTTGGCGTCGGACAGGACCGAATAGGCTTCATTGACTTCCTTGAAGCGCGCCTCGGCCTGATCATCACCCTGATTGCGGTCAGGGTGATGCTCCATCGCCTTCTTGCGGAAGGCCGATTTCAGCGTCGCGTCATCCGCATCGCGGGCCACGCCCAGAATTTCGTAATAATCACGCGCCATTTTTACTCAGCAGTCCTCTAAGCGCATTCGGAAAACAGCCTTACGGGTTCCGAAACCAGATGCGCGATAAACATGACCCAAGCCCCCGCCTAGGTTGCCTGCAACATTCACACCGGCAGCATATCCGATGTTATAAAAAACTCAAAAAAAGGGGAGCCCAACCGAAATCAGACTCCCCCTTTTGACTTGTCAAAGCGCTGGCTTACGCGCTCTTCTTGCCGTCGCCATCGACTTCTTCGAACTCGGCATCGACGACGCCGTCATCGGCCTGAGCCTCTTCACCGGCTTCGCCCGCGCCCTGGGCGGCGTACATGGCTTCACCCAGCTTCATCGAAGCGGTCAGCAGGGCCTGATGCTTGGCCTTGATGTCCTCGACATCTTCGCCGTCCTTGGCCGTCTTCAGATCGGCCAGAGCGGTTTCGATGGCGCTCTTGTCTTCGGCGGCGACCTTCGAACCGAAGTCCTTGAGGGCCTTTTCCGTCGAGTGAACCAGAGCGTCGGCCTGATTGCGGGCTTCGATCAGCGCCTTGCGCTTTTCGTCTTCGGCCTTGTTGGCCTCGGCCTGCTTGATCATGTCCTCGATGTCCGAGTCGCTCAGGCCGCCATTGGCCTGAATACGGATCGAGTGCTCCTTGTTGGTCGCCTTGTCCTTGGCATTGACGTTGACGATACCGTTGGCGTCGATGTCGAAGGTGACTTCGATCTGCGGCACGCCACGCGGCGCGGGCGGGATGCCGACAAGGTCGAACTGACCCAGCAGCTTGTTGTCCGCAGCCATCGGACGCTCGCCCTGGAAGACGCGGATGGTCACGGCCGACTGATTGTCATCGGCGGTCGAGAAGGTCTGCGACTTCTTGGTCGGGATGGTAGTGTTGCGCTCGATCAGCGGGGTGAACACGCCGCCCAGCGTTTCGATACCGAGCGTCAGCGGGGTGACGTCGAGCAGCAGCACGTCCTTGACGTCGCCTTGCAGCACGCCGGCCTGAATGGCGGCACCGAGCGCCACGACTTCATCCGGGTTCACACCCTTGTGCGGCTCGCGACCGAAGAAGGCCTTCACGGCTTCAACGACCTTGGGCATACGGGTCATGCCGCCGACGAGGACGACTTCGTCGATGTCCGAAGCCTTCAGACCGGCATCCTTCAGCGCTTGCTGGCAGGGGGCGATGGTCTTCTGGATCAGGTCCTCAACGAGGCTTTCCAGCTTGGCGCGGGTCAGCTTGAGGTTCAGGTGCAGCGGGCCCGACGCATTCATCGAGATGAAGGGCAGGTTCAGGTCGTATTGCGCGACCGTCGAAAGTTCCTTCTTGGCCTTTTCGGCCTCTTCCTTGAGGCGTTGCAGGGCCAGCTTGTCCGAACGCAGATCGACGCCGTTTTCCTTCTTGAACTCGTCGGCGAGGTAATCGACGACGCGCATGTCGAAGTCTTCACCGCCCAGGAAGGTGTCGCCGTTGGTGGACTTCACTTCGAAGACGCCGTCACCGATTTCGAGCACCGAGACGTCGAACGTACCGCCACCGAGGTCATAGACGGCGATCTTCTTGCCGTCATTCTTGTCGAGGCCATAGGCCAGAGCGGCGGCGGTCGGCTCGTTGATGATGCGCAGGACTTCGAGACCGGCGATCTTGCCGGCGTCCTTGGTGGCCTGACGCTGGGCGTCGTTGAAGTAGGCCGGAACCGTGATAACGGCCTGAGTGACGGTTTCACCCAGATAGGCTTCGGCGTCTTCCTTCAGCTTTTGCAGGATGAAGGCCGAGATCTGTTGCGGCGAATAGTCCTTGCCGTGGGCCTTGACCCAGGCGTCGCCATTCGGGCCCTTGGAGATTTCATAGGGCACCATGCCCTTGTCCTTCTGGACCATCGGATCGTTATAGGTGCGGCCGATCAGGCGCTTGATGGCGAAGAAGGTATTGGAGGGGTTGGTGACCGCTTGACGCTTTGCGGGCTGCCCGATCAGGCGCTCCGAGTCGTCCACGATGGCGACCACCGACGGCGTGGTGCGAACGCCTTCGGCGTTTTCGATGACCTTCGGGTTCTTGCCGTCCATGACGGCGACGCACGAATTGGTCGTACCAAGGTCGATACCGATGATTTTAGCCATGAGTCCAGATTTACTCCGTTTAAGGCAATGGGCTTTCGAGGCCTTTTGAAGATAAGCACCCCGCTTGTCCATCCCCGGTGAGATGAATTTTACCAATTTTGGAAGCCGCCGGTGATTTTCGGCGTCCCCAAATCTGCAACCGATATAAGGGGCGCGTGGCGGCCTGCAAGAGGGGGGCCTCGCAATGCTGGCATTATTTTTAGGGTTTTTCAGAACGCGGTCATAAAGGCGCTCCGTATTGCAGTGGCCCGCATCCTGTTGTTAGGTAGGGCACACAAAAACAGATGCCGGGAGACTTGCCAATGACCACGAACAATCTGCCCCTGACGCGCCCCGAAGGCAGCGAAGCGCGGGATTTCCACGTCAGTCGTCGCGGTATAGCCGGGCTGTTCTTTGCCGGCTATGCCTTGGGAGCCGGGGCCGCCGCGGCGCAATCGCCCGTGTCCACCCCTTCGGCGGGGCTGATCGCCAAAGACCTGACGGTGCCGACCGATAGCGATTACGCCATCCCGGCCTATATTGCCCTTCCCCAAGACGCCAAGCGCCGTCCGGTGGTGCTGGTCGTGCCGGAAATCTTCGGCCTGCACGACTATCTGCGCGATGTCTGCCGCCGTCTGGCGCATCAGGGCTATGTGGCCCTGACCTTCGACCCGTTTGCGCGCAAGGGCAATGCGGCGGCGTTGAAAGACACGGCTGAAATCCGCAAGCTGGTCGAAACCGCGACCAATGAACAGGTGATGGGTGACCTGAAAACCCTAATCGCCTGGTTGAAAACCAACCCCGACGTGGGACAGTCAAAGGGCGTGTTCGGCAAGACGAAGTTCGCCAATACCTCGCGCATCGGCATTACTGGTTTTTGCTGGGGCGGCGCCGTAACATGGATGGCGGCGTCTTCCATCCCCGACATCAAGGCGGGCGTGGCGTGGTACGGGCGTCTGGAGCGTCCGGCGGCGACCGATTTCCTGGGCAAGGAAGACCGCCAGTGGCCGATCGACCGCGCGGCGGACCTGCGTCGTCCGGTGCTGGGTCTCTATGCCGGGCAGGACGGCGGCATTTCATTGGAAAGTGTTGAGCGCATGAATGCGGCGCTCAAAGCGTCGGGTAAGACCCCCAGCCATATCGAGGTCTATAAGGACGCCAAGCACGGCTTCCACGCCGACTACCGCGCCCTTTATAACGAAAAGGCCGCCAAGGAAGGCTGGGCCGAATTGCTCAAGTGGTTTGAGACCTATCTGTAAGCATATCATTGGGAAGCGTACCTCCCCGTCAGACGGGGAGGTATTTTCGTCGGTTACGCTTGCGTATTGACCGTGCCGCCGGAGGCATTGTCGCCACCATTATAGGCCCCATTCGCGGCGCTGGCCGTCTTGGCCGCCGTCACGACCATGGCCGGGCGGATGGTGCGGCCAAACAGCTCGTAGCCCGCCTGCATGACCATCAGGACGCTGCCGCCTTCGACCTCGGTGGAGGGCTGCTCCATCACGGCCTGATGGAAGTTGGGGTCGAACTTGTCGCCCTTGAGCGGCGCAATCTTCTTGACGCCGTTCTTTTCAAAGGCTCCGGCCAGTTCCTTTTCCGTCATCTCGATGCCGGAGACGAAGTTCTTGAACGCCGGGTCTTCGATCTGCGCCGGGACGGCCTGAAGCGCGCGTTGCAGCACGTCGGCGACGCCCAGAAGGTCGCGCGAAAAGCGCTGAATGGCATAGGCGCGCGCGTCGTTCATTTCGCGCTCAGCGCGGCGTTTGACGTTTTCGGCTTCGGCGGCGTAGCGCAGCGCCTGTTCCTTGAGTGCGGCGTTTTCAGCCTGAAGCTGCTCCAGCGCCGCGTTCAGCGTGTCGATGGCGTCATTGGCGAACGGGGCGTCTTGTTCAGTATGTTCTTCGCTCATTACTCTTTAGACTCTGTGGGTTAGGACCGTTCCTGCTCCAGCAGGCGGCCGAGGATTTTCGCGGTGTAATCCACAAGTGGGATGATGCGCGCATAATTCAACCGGGCGGGCCCGATGACGCCGATGGCGCCGACGACCTTCTGGCTCTGACCGCCCAACATATAGGGCGCTGCAATAACAGCCGAACCGGACAAAGAAAACAGTTTCGATTCCGATCCGATGAAAATTCTTACCCCCTGCGCCGAACGCACATTGTCGAGCAGGTTGATCAGCTCTTCCTTTTCTTCCAGATCCTCGAACAGGGCGCGCACCCGCTCAAGGTCTTCGAGCGCCGAAGCCTCCAGCAGATTGGCCTGCCCGCGTACGATCAGCGCGCGCTTATCCGCTTCGCCGCCCGCCCAGGCGGCCAGTCCGCGCGCGATCAGACCGGTCGCTGCCTCATTGAGCTGCTGACGTTCGGCCTCAAGCTCGGCGCGCAGATCGCGCCCGGCCTCGCTCAGCGTGCGCCCTCTCAGGCGCGTACTGAGATAGTTGGAGGCCTCGATCAGGTCGGCGGGCGTCACCCCCAGATCGAGCGCCATCAGGCGGTTTTCGACCCGCCCGTCGTCGAAGACCAGCACTGCCAGCGCCTGATCCGGGGCCAGCTTGACGAATTCGACGTGCCGCACCCCGGCCTCAAACGACGGCGTCATCACCACACCCGCCCCACCGGCAAGGCCTGACAGCAGGTTGGAGGCTTCGCGCAGGGCGCTGTCGAAGGTCATGCCTTTGGCCGTCAGACGCGCTTCGATTTCGCGCTTGGCGTCCTGCGCCACGTCGCCGACCTCCAGCAGGCCATCGACAAATAGGCGCAGGCCCTGATGCGTCGGCATCCGCCCGGCGGAAATATGCGGGGCACTGAGCAGACCCAGTTCGGCCAGATCGGACAGGGTGTTGCGGATCGAGGCCGGGGACAGCGCGATCCCGCCCTTGGACAGGGTGCGCGACCCCA
>NZ_JAIWNX010000046.1 GCF_020217185.1 Asticcacaulis sp. | reverse complement strand
CCGGCTCACCGGTTTCCAGATAGGCCTCGACCACGTGACGGAATACCTCGCGCGCCCGCGCGTCCAGTTCGGTCAGCGAGGCCGTGCCACTCATCAGGGTCGAGAGCGATGTCTTCATGGCTTAAGGATATAGAAGCCTTTACCCGCTTGTGAAGAGGCTTCGCGAGGGCCGTCGCATTTGCCGCCAAATTGCCACGATTGCAGGGCTCCATCGGGATATCTGAACGGGGAGGCTTTGATGCGTAACATAGTCTGCATGACGGTCGCGATGGGGCTGGTGATGGCGGGTGCGGCGCAGGCCGATGAGGTGGTGACCCTGACCAAGCCACCCGTGTTCAAAACGCGCGCCGACACTGCGGCGACCGAAATCCCCAGCGCTTACAAGCCGAAACCAAAGACCAAAACCCGTGATTTTGAGCCCCTCAGAGGCCCTTGGCGCGTCACCAAATCGCTGAAAAACAAGGGCAAAGAGCCGGTCGATGAGAACGGCAACACCTATGCCTGCGTCGATAAGGACTGCAAGGTGTCGCGCAAGGTCGATGAAAAGCGGGACTAAAAAACGGCTGGTGTGCTGTTTAGTTTTTCATCTTTAGCCGTCGGATTAACAGACCGAGGCCGGTCACAACAAGACCGGGTATTAGCCAGTAGATCGTATTCCAAGCTACTATTTCGAAATCAAACAGACTTCTCCAAAAGCCCGCCAAAACAAGTTGGGCCAATGGTATTGCAATCCCCAACGGGAGTGCGAAAAGCGCAAAGCGCCGGCCACGGAATAAAACCCCCACAAACAGGATTATCCAGCCTGCAAACAGGCTCAGAAAGAACGGCGTATAGTCGGTGTGTACGACGGCGGAATAGACAATATCGTCTGACACGACCCCTCCTTTTTTATCACAATAGCTGAGCGAAGCGACGTGTCAACGACAGGTGCTTTGGTACACGGGACGGCGGGCTTAAGTCGGATTCTTGTGTTATTATTTATGTTTATGGAGCACGCCACAAAAACCTTTGCCCAAGCGAACCTATGCTGATAGGCACGTCCGCATACAATGGAGGTCCCCGCCATGTCGCAATTCGACGCCCTGAATGCCCTGAAAACCTTTCGTCCGTCCAACCGTCAGGCGGATCAGTTACGTAAGGTGACGCTCGAAACGGGTGTGACGCGCTATGCCGAAGGTTCGTGCCTGATCACGATGGGCCATACCAAGGTGCTGGCCACAGCGTCCGTGGAGCAGGGCGTTCCGCCCTTCCTGAAGGGCAAGGGGCAGGGTTGGGTGACGGCGGAATACGGTATGCTGCCGCGTTCGACCCACACCCGTTCGCGTCGCGAAGCTGCGGCGGGCAAGCAGTCGGGCCGCACGCAGGAAATTCAGCGTCTGATCGGGCGCTCTTTACGCGCCGTGGTCGATCTCAAGGCACTGGGTGAGCGTCAGATTACACTGGATTGCGATGTGATCCAGGCCGATGGCGGGACGCGCTGCGCCTCGATCACGGCGGCGTGGGTGGCCCTGTCTCTGGCCTGCGACAAGCTGCTGGAGCAAAAGCTGATTTCCGCCAACCCGATCATTGATCAGGTCGCGGCCGTGTCCTGTGGTGTCTATGAAAACGTACCGGTGCTCGACCTCGACTATGATGAGGATTCGACCGCAGAGACGGACTCGAACTTTGTGCTGACCGGTTCGGGCCACATCGTCGAAATTCAGGCCACCGGCGAAAAGCGTGGTTTCTCACGCGATGAATTCAACACCCTGTTCGATCTGGCCACCCAAGGGGCGGCGGAACTGTTCGCCCTGCAACGCGTAGCGGCGGGCAAGTAAGACCTATTCCTCGTCCTTGATAACCAGCAGATCGCCGGGCGTGCAGTTGAGCGCCCGGCACAGAGATTCCAGCGTGCGCAACCGCACTGCCACGGCCTTCTGATCGCGCAGCAATTCCAGATGCCGCACGGCGATTCCTGTCCGGTCTGACAGTTCGACCAGAGATAAACGCCGCCGCGCCAGTTGCTCACTCAGACAGATCGTCACGCTCATATGGTCAGATTGGCTTCGGCCCTCAGCCGTGCCCCTTCCTTGAACACTTCGGCCAGCACGAAGACGACCAGCACCGAAAACCACGCCGTCACGGCCCGCATCCCATAGACCGGCTCCACCGGCATTTTCAGTATGGCCTCGGCCAGAGCACGCGAGGCATAGGAATAAAGCTCCACCCCGGCCAGTCCGAAGCCGATCCAGCGCAGGCGCAGCGTATTGTCCGGGTGGAAGACATCGCCTTCGGCCAAGGTTCGGAACACCTGTCGTGTCCAGCGCATGATCAGCAGATAGCCTGACAGAGACACCGCAAAGGCCAGCATCAGCACCGCCTGCTGCGTGCCGTTGATCTGCGCCACCATCTTCATGCGCGCCATCACCTCGGCGGCGAGAGTCGGCACCGACAACAAACACAGGGCGGCGATCCCCACGGCCACGATCATGGCGAACAGGCCGTAATAGACGACATCAAGGGCCGTCTTGAGCAGGCTGGAAATCGAACGCGGGCCCAGAAAACGCATGAGCTACCCTATGCCGAGGAATGAAAACGATCTCTGCCACAAAAAACCGTCATCGCCAAATTACGGCTTTTTCATTGCGCGTCGCATAGGCTACACAGTCCGCAAACGGAGACTATTCATGTCGATTGCGCTTGTTGCCGGTCAGAAACTGATTGCCGCTACCCACAATCCGGGCAAGGCGCGCGAAATCGACACCCTGCTCAATGGCCGGTTTGAGATCGTCTCGGCGGGCAGTCTGGGCCTGCCGGAGCCGGACGAGACGGAAAACAGCTTTGTCGGCAATGCCATCCTCAAGGCCCGTCATGCGGCTATGGCGGCGGGCCTGCCGGCTCTGGCCGACGATTCCGGCCTGAGCATCGCGGCGTTAAACGGTGATCCGGGGATCTACAGCGCGCGCTGGGCCGGGCCGCAGAAGGATTTTCCGCGCGCCATGGAAATCATCCACCACAAGATGATTCAGGCCGAGGTGCACAATCCCGACACCTATTCGACGCGGGCGTGGTTTACCTCGGCTCTGGCCGTCGCCTGGCCCCAAGGCCATGCGGTGGTCTTCGAAGGCGTGGTGCACGGCGACATCGTCGCGCCGCGCGGTGACAAGGGGTTCGGTTACGACCCCATCTTTCAGCCGGATGGCTATGAGATCACCTATGCCGAGATGGACGAAGCGCTGAAGGACAGCCTCAGCCACCGCCATCTGGCCTTCGAACAGTTGAAGGCATGGCTGTTCTGAACCCGGCCCCCGTCGCCCTCTATATTCACTGGCCCTATTGTTCGCGCATCTGTCCCTACTGCGATTTTAATGTCACGCGCGATCGCGGTCAGACCGACACGCAGCAGGCCCTGTTTGAGGCCATCCGCGCCGACCTGAGGACGCAGGCGTCATGGCTGGGGCCGCGCCGTCTGGCCTCGGTGTTTTTTGGTGGCGGCACGCCGTCGCTGATGAAGCCGGAGTGGGTGGCGGCTTTGATCGCCGAGGTTAAAACCCTGTTTCCGGTCGAAACGGATATTGAAATCACGCTTGAGGCCAATCCGACCGATGCCGAAATCGCCCGCTATCGCGCCTTTCAGGCGGCGGGTATCAACCGGCTGTCGATCGGGATTCAGTCGCTGGATGACGCGGCGCTGCGCTTTCTCGGGCGCAACCATTCGGCGCGGGAAGCGCTCGCAGGACTAGAGACCGCCCTGTCTGTCTTTGAGCGCGTGTCGCTGGACCTGATCTATGCCCTGCCGGAGCAAAGCCTTGAAAACTGGGAGGCTGAGCTACGGCGGGCCGCCCATCTGGGTGTCGAACATATCTCACCCTATCAACTGACCCTCGAATCCGAGACCGCCTTCGGGCGTGCCGCTAGGCGGGGGCAGTTGCGCATTCCCGACCCGGAACAGGGCGAAGCTTTCTATGATACAACTCAGTCTGTCCTGAGCGAACTGGGCTATGAGGCTTATGAGGTGTCGAACCATGCGCGCGGCGTGGCCGCACGGTCCCAGCACAATATCAACGTATGGGAAGGCGTGGACTATGTGGGGGTGGGACCCGGCTCTCACGGGCGTGTGACTTTTGACAGTTCACGCCATACGACGGTCGCTGAGCCTGATCTCAAAGCCTATATCGCGCGCGTCCGCGAAACCGGCCACAGCGTGACGCCCGAACCCCTATCGCCCGAAGAGGCCAGCGAAGAGGCGCTGATGCTGGGTCTACGTCTGATCGAAGGGGTGCGGCTTGAACGCATTGCCGGGTTGCCGCTGAACAAGCGGGATGAGCTGATTGCCGAGGGTTTCCTGGAATTGACGTCGGAGCGTCTGCGCGCCACGCCGAAGGGCCGGGTGGTACTCGACCGGCTGCTTCTGGAACTTCTGTCATAATTTTTGCCGTTTTGACGCTTAAACAAGCGGTGAAAAGGGGGCTTCCCATGCACAAATGGCGCAGAATTCTGATCGTATTGACGGTTCTGGTGGTGGTCATCGGCGGTCTTGTCTGCTGGGATGTCTATCGCGCGCAGGCCGTGGCCATCGACACCCTGACCTATGCCAGCGCCGGTAAGGTGTCCCGCGTAGAGGCTCTGATCGACGGCACGTCCATCACCAACCGTCTTTATATCGAGATCGCCCCCTATGAGGTGATCTCGGTAGCGGCACCAAAGCCTGCCGAACACAAGGAAGGTTTCCTGAAACGTATGTGGGACAAGGGCGCGTCGCTGTTTGGTGGCAAACCCAAATCGGCCCCTGAACCCGAACCGCAAAAGACCATTGACCTGCATCTGTGCGCCCAGACGGCGGGCGAGCCGCAGGGCTTTGTCACCCTGCTCAAATACCTCAAACCGCAACCGGCCAAGCTCAACTGGAAGCCGGACCCGCGCATCCGCTACGGTAGCTTTGCCGCGCGGCAGTACCGCATCAGCGGCGACGACTATCTGGTCGTGTCACGCAACGGTCTCGACTGGAAGGTCACGGGGCTTGAGCTGAGCGTGGCGCGGCGCAAGGCACTGGCCCGCACCTGCGCGGGTATTATTTAGAGCAATATGTCGAAAAGTGTGAGCGGTTTTCGACAAAAATATCGCGACCAAACAAAAATCCAGAGCGGGATGAGGCTTGTATCACAAATCATCCCGCTCCCGGCTTTTCAAACGGCGGCCCATGCGCCAGATAGGGGCATGAGCGATTTCTTTGCCCCACCGCCCCGTCCTGTCGAAGGCGGGCTCTATGTTATTGCGACGCCGATCGGCAATCTGCGCGACATCACCCTGCGCGCGCTCGACGTGCTGCGCGCCGCCGATGTGGTGCTGTGCGAAGACACGCGGGTGACGGGCAAGCTGCTCTCGGCCTATGACCTCAAGAAAAAGCTGATCCGCTACGACGACCATTCGGGGCCACAAGTTATTCCGGAAATTCTGACGCGCCTGCACGCCGGTGACATCGTAGCCCAGGTGTCGGATGCCGGAACCCCTCTGGTCTCCGATCCGGGCTTCCGGCTGGTCAATATGGCGCTGGAAGCCGGCGCACGGGTGCATCCCATTCCGGGCCCGTCGGCGGTGATGGCGGCTCTGTGTCTGGCCGGACTACCAACGGATCGGTTTATGTTTGCGGGGTTTTTGCCGAACAAGTCGGCAGCCAGGAAGACCTTTCTGTCTGATTTTAAAGCGCTTGAATCGACTGTAGTTTTCTTTGAAACTGGTCCCCGCCTGCATGAGTCTCTGAGTGATATGCGCGCCGTTTTAGGCGAACGCCCGGCGGCCGTGTGCCGTGAGCTGACCAAGCTTTATGAAACCTGCGTGCGCGGCTCACTGGGTGAACTGATCGATTGTCGCGAACTTCAGGAACCGAAGGGCGAGATTGTCGTGCTGATCGGGCCGGGTCAGGCCGAGGCAGCCTCTGCCGACGATCTGGATGCGGCTATTATCGACGCGCTGAAAACTCTGCCGCCGTCCGAAGCGGCGGCTCTCCTGGCGCAGAAGTTCGACCTGCCGCGTAAGGTGATCTACAAGCGGGCGCTGGATTTGAAATGAAACGCCTCAATGCCCACAAGGTAGAACGCGGGCAGAAGGCGCACAAAAGCGGACATCTGAGCGAATATATCGCGCTCGTCCATCTCTTGCTCACCGGGCATCGCATCCTGGGGTTTCGCTTGAAAACACCCGAAGGCGAAATCGACATTCTGGCCCAGCGCGGTCAGCGCCTTGCGGTCATTGAGGTCAAGCAACGCCGCACCGTTATGGAGGCCCTGACAGCGGTCTCGCCCACCCAGAAATACCGTCTATGGCAGGCGGGTCATCAGCTTCAGGCCCGTCGTCCGCAACTGGCCAAACTCAGCCTGCACGTTGATCTCTATGTTGTGACGCCACGCTGTGTGCGCTATGTGCGCGACGCCTTTGCCGACGGAATCTGACCCCCGTCCCCTTGTGCTGACGCTCAGGCTCTATAAATAGATGGCAAGAAACGAGAGTTAGCCCTATGACCCTGCGCGTTGCCGTCCAGATGGACCCGATCGAAACCATCAATATCGCCGGGGATACCACCTTCCTGCTGATGATGGCGGCGCAAGCGCGCGGGCACGAACTGTGGGTCTATGAACCGCAACACCTGTCTCTGGAAGACGGTGAGATTTTCGCCCGCGCGCGTAAGGTGACGCTGCGGCCGGTCAAGGGCGATCACGTTACGGCCGGGGCTTACCAGAAGCTTAATCTGGGCAGCGATGTCGATGTGGTGCTGATGCGTCAGGACCCGCCGTTCGACGTGGCCTATATCACCGCCACCTACCTTCTCGAAATGATCCATCCGAAGACACTGGTCGTCAATGATCCGCGCAGCGTGCGCGATTGTCCGGAAAAACTGTTCGCCCAGCATTTTCAGGGTCTTCAGCCGCCGACCCTGATCAGCGCTGACCCCGAAGCTCTGCGCGATTTTCAGCTGCGCCACGGTGACGTGATCCTGAAACCCCTGCATGGGGCGGCCGGTGGCGGTATCATCAAGCTCAAGGCGGATGATCGTAATCTCGATGCCCTGATCGAACTGCACGCGGCGATTGGTCGTGAGCCTCTGGTGCTGCAAAAATTCATCCCGGCCGTCTCGGCGGGCGACAAGCGCATCATTCTGGTCGATGGCGAAGTGGTCGGGGCCCTCAATCGCGTGCCGCAAAAGGATGCGGTGCGTTCCAACCTGCGCGTCGGCGGCACGGCGGCGCCCACGACGCTGACGCCGCGTGATCTGGAAATCTGCGCGGCGGTGGGTCCGGCCCTGCGTGAACGGGGCCTGATCTTTGTGGGACTTGACGTCATCGGGGATTATCTGACAGAAATCAACGTGACGTCGCCGACGGGCGCGGTGCAACTTAAAGCGTTTGATGGCATAGATGCGGGCGACGCCTTATGGAACGCGGTGGAACGTAAGCTATCCACAGCCAAGGCCTAGAATCTAAAGGAAAATATCCGAGATTTCGTGGTTACGGCAGGTCGCATATTACAGTTTTGTGCATTTATGCCATTTTGTTCGATTTTTGTTCTTGATTTGTCTAAATTCATTCCCTAGGGTGTGGATAAGATTTGCGTAAGGTTAGCGCTTTGGCGTTTCCTTATGCGGTTATCCATCGGAGGGGACTATGCCGGCGCGTGTAACAACCGTGGCGTTTGAGGGGGCGAAGGCGCATCGTGTCGAGGCCGAGGTACAAATCACCTCGGGCAATCTGGCCTTTGTGGTGGTCGGGCTGGGCGACAAGGCGGTGGCCGAAAGCCGTGACCGGGTGCGCGGGGCCTTTGCGGGCATGGGTTTGAGCATTCCCGCGAAGCGCATTGTCGCCAATCTGGCCCCCGCTGACCTGCCCAAGGAAGGCTCGCATTACGATCTGCCTATCGCGCTGGCCCTGATGGTGATGATGGGGGTTATCCCGCAGGATGCGCTGGATGGTTATGTCTGTGCCGGTGAATTGAAGCTGGACGGGCAGATCGGAGCCATGGCCGGGGCCTTGCCCGCCGCCATTGCCGCAGGCTCTTACGGCATGGGGCTGATCTGTCCGGAAGCCAATGGCCGGGAAGCCGCCTGGGCGGGGGATGTACCCATTCTGGCGCCGCGCTCGCTGATTGACCTGATCGCGCATTTCAAGGGACAGGCGGTGCTCAGCGCGCCGCAACCCGGCGAAGTGATATCAAAAGGGGCGCAACCGGACCTGAAGGAGGTCAAGGGGCAGGAGGCCGCCAAACGGGCCCTCGAAATCGCCGCCGTGGGGGGACACAATCTGTTGTTTGTCGGCCCGCCCGGATCGGGCAAGTCGATGATGGCGCAGCGACTACCCGGCATATTGCCGCCGTTGACCGCCACCGAATTGCTGGAAACCTCGCAGATATGGTCGATGGCGGGTTTGCTGGAAAAGGGCAATCTGACGCGCGAGCGTCCGTTTCGTTCGCCCCATCATTCTGCCTCTATGGCCGCACTTACGGGGGGCGGTTTACGCGCCAAGCCGGGGGAGGTGTCTCTGGCGCACAATGGTGTCCTGTTCCTGGATGAACTGCCGGAATATTCGCCACAGGCCCTCGATAGCCTGCGGCAACCGCTGGAAACCGGCGAAGTCGTTGTGGCGCGCGCCAACCACCACATCCGTTACCCGGCACGGGTGCAACTGGTCGCGGCCATGAACCCCTGCCGCTGCGGCTATGGGGGTGTGGGAAAGGGGGCTTGTGGCAAAGCCCCGAAGTGTCAGCGTGACTATCAGGGCCGTGTGTCCGGGCCGATGATGGATCGCATCGACCTGCAAATCGATGTGCCCCCGGTAACGGCCGCCGACATGGCCCTGCCGCCACCGGCTGAAGGTTCGGCGGAGGTCGCTGCCCGTGTACAGGCCGCGCGTCATATCCAGACCGAACGGGCGCGCCGCCTGGGCCTGCCGCCGGAAGCGGCTGTCAATGCCACGGCGTCGGGTTCGGCGCTGGAGGCCATTGCACCGCTGGACGAAGCGGCGCGTACCCTGCTGGTGCAGGCGGCGCAGCGGGCCAACCTGTCGGCACGGGCTTGGACACGCTGTGTGCGACTGGCGCGCACCATTGCCGACATAGAAAGTGCTTTGAGTGGTGAGGACACACCCCTGTTGCGTCGGCATGTGGCGGAAGCGCTGATCTATCGACGGGCGACATCCGAACCGCAGACGACCGCCGTTTTATCGGGAAAAATACCGACCGCTTGAGCCGACGTTAAGGATTTGCCGCTAGGCTGCAACGGACTTCAAAACGAAGTACGGAGACACACGCCCCCCATGTCCAGACGCCAGACGTCCCTTGCGCCGGATCAGACAGACAGCCGTCTGATGACCGAAGCCGAAGCCCGCGAGGCGGCGCAGAAGCTCAAGGCGCGCGAGGATTTCTTCAAGCTGATGAGCCATGAAATCCGCACACCGCTCAATGGCGTGCTGGGGATGCTGTCGCTGCTCAATCGTACGTCGCTGACCGCTGAACAGCAGTCCTATCTTCGGACTGCGCGCGAATCTGGCGAACACCTGCTGACTCTGGTCAACGATCTGCTCGACTATGCGCGTATCGAAGCTGGGCATATCCATCTGGAAAGCCATCTGGTCGAACTCGAACCTCTGCTGCAAAGCGTGGCTGAGCTTCTCTCGCCGCGCGCCTATGCGGGGGGTATTGAAATCGCCTGGAGCCTCGATCCCCGTCTTGAGGCCATTGAAATTGATGAAGGACGGTTGCGTCAGATTCTGTTCAATCTGGCGGGCAATGCGCTCAAATTCACCCAGACCGGCGGCGTTCTGATGGATGTGACGCTGACGGAGGCCGGGGCGGTGCGGTTCGGCGTGCGCGACACAGGGGCCGGTATTCCCGAAGAGGCGAGGGCGCGCATTTTCGAGGCCTTCGGGCAGGTCGATCCGTCGCACGCCGGGGCGCAGTACGGCGGGGCGGGATTGGGGCTGGTCGTCGTCAAAAAACTGATCGAGGCCATGAACGCGGAACTCGACCTTCAGTC
>NZ_JAIWNX010000064.1 GCF_020217185.1 Asticcacaulis sp. | reverse complement strand
GCGACGGCGGCACCGGCGGCGCCGATACGGCCCAGCACGGCACCGGGGGTGACGGTATCGCCTTCACCGGCGAGGATTTCGGTCAGGGTGCCGTCAGCGGGGGCAGCCACTTCGAGCGAAACCTTGTCGGTTTCCAGCTCGACGAGGATTTCGTCCTTCTTCACGGCGTCGCCGGGCTTCTTGGTCCACTTGGCAATGGTGGCCTCGGAAACGGATTCGCCGAGGACGGGGGTAAGGATGTCGGCCATGGGTATAGGCTCCGATTTATCTTTTCAAATTCAGGGGGTGAAGGGCGCGCTCAGGGTTCAATGGCAGCGCCCTTCATAGGGACGGGTTCGGGAAACTTCGTTCAGACAGCCCGCGCGGTTACGCGAAGGCCTCGTTCAGGAAGGTTTCCAGCTCTTTCAGGTGGCGGCTCATGACACCGGCAGCGGTCGAGGCCGAGGCCGGGCGACCGACATAGCGGGCGCGCTTGGCCTTGATCTTCAGCTTGTCGAGCGTCAGTTCAAGCCACGGATCGACGAACGACCAGCCGCCCATATTCTTCGGCTCTTCCTGACACCACACCAGTTCGGCGTTCTTGAAGCGGCCCAGCTCGGTCAGCAGGGACTTCATCGGCCACGGATAGAACTGCTCCAGACGCATCAGATAGACGTCCTTGATGCCCTTCTTTTCGCGCTCATCCAGCAGGTCGTAATAGACCTTGCCGGAACAGAGCACGACGCGACGGATCTTGTCGTCGGCCACCAGCTTGACACCCGCCACGTCGGGACGACGCTCGGCGTCGTCGTGCAGCACGCGGTGGAAGGACGAACCTTCCGAGATGTCGGCAAGGGTCGAAACCGCCTTCTTGTGACGCAGAAGCGACTTCGGCGTCATGATGATCAGCGGCTTGCGGAACGGACGGTGGATCTGACGGCGCAGGATGTGGAAGTAGTTGGCCGGCGTCGTGCAGTTGGCGACCTGCATATTGTCTTCGGCGCACAGTTGCAGGAAGCGTTCCAGGCGCGCCGACGAGTGTTCGGGGCCCTGACCTTCGTAACCGTGCGGCAGCAGCATGACGAGGCCCGACATGCGCAGCCACTTGCGTTCGCCCGACGAGATGAACTGGTCAATCACGACCTGAGCCCCGTTGACGAAGTCACCGAACTGGCCTTCCCACATAACAAGGGTGTTGGGATCGGCCAGCGAGTAGCCGTATTCGAAGCCCAGCACCGCCTCTTCCGACAGGGCCGAGTCGATCACTTCGTAAGCGCCCTGACCTTCACGCAGATGGTTGAGCGGGAAATAACGCTCTTCCGTGCGCTGGTCGATAAAGGCCGAATGGCGTTGCGAGAAGGTACCGCGGATCGAGTCCTGACCCGACAGGCGCACGTCGAAGCCTTCGTCGAGCAGCGACCCGAAGGCCAGATGCTCAGCCAGCGCCCAGTCGATATTTTCGCCGCTGTCGATCGCCTGACGGCGGCCTTCGATCACGCGGCGCAGCGTCTTGTGCGCCTCGATCTCGTTGGGGATGGTGGTGATCTTGCGACCGATCTCTTCCAGCTTGGCGCGCGGCACCGAGGTGAAGCCGCGACGCTCATCGTCTTCGGGCAGGCCGAGGCCCGACCACTTGCCGTCCAGCCAGTCGGCCTTGGTCGCCTTATATTCCTTACCCGCCTCGAACTCAGCGTTGAGGAAGGCGTCGAATTCGGCGATCCAGCCGTCGATTTCGGCCTGCGTGGCCACACCTTCGGCGATCAGGCGCTGACCGTACAGTTCGCGCGTGGACGGATGGTCCTTGATCTTGGCGTACATGATCGGCTGCGTGAACGTCGGATCGTCGCCTTCGTTGTGACCGAAGCGGCGATAGCAGAACATGTCGATCACCACGTCCTTGGCAAACTTCTGCCGGAACTCGGTGGCGACCTTGGCGCAATAGACCACGGCTTCGGGATCGTCGCCGTTACAGTGCAGGATCGGGGCCTGCGCGCCCAGCGCCTGATCCGACGGATAGGGCGAGGAGCGCGAGAAGCGCGGCGCGGTCGTAAAGCCGATCTGGTTGTTGACGATGATATGCAGCGTACCGCCGGTCTTGTACCCCTTCAGCCCCATCAGGGCGAAGCATTCGGCCACCACGCCCTGACCCGCAAAGGCGGCATCGCCGTGCAGGATCAGCGGGATGGTCTGGCTGCGGTCGAGCTGACCGTCGCCCTTGGCCTTGATGTGCGCCGCCTGCTTGGCGCGGGCCTTGCCCAGCACGACCGGGTTGACGATTTCAAGGTGCGACGGGTTGGCCGTCAGCGACAGGTGGACATTGTTGCCGTCAAAGGCGCGGTCCGAAGACGCCCCCATGTGGTATTTCACGTCGCCGGTCGAGTCGATGTCGAGCGGCACGGTCGAACCGCCCTGGAATTCGTGGAACAGGGCGCGATAGGGCTTACCCATAACGGCCGTCAGCACGTTGAGGCGGCCCCGGTGCGGCATCCCCAGAATGAGGTCCTTCACGCCCAGATTGCCACCGCGCTTGATGATCTGTTCCATGGCCGGGATCAGGGCTTCACCGCCGTCGAGGCCGAAGCGCTTGGTGCCGGGGAAACGGCGGTGCAGGAAGCGTTCGAGGCCTTCGGTCTCGATCAGCTTCTTGAGGATGGCGATCTTGCCTTCCTTGGTGAAGGTGATTTCCTTGTCGCGGCCTTCGATGCGCTCCTGAATCCACGCCTTTTCGGCCGTGTCATAGATGTGCATGTACTGCACGCCGACATTGGCGCAGTAGGTGCGGCGCAGGATCTGAATAATTTCTTTCAGCGTCGCCGTTTCCAAACCCAGCACGCCGTCGATGAAGATCGGGCGGTCCATGTCGGCGGCGCTAAAGCCCCAGTGTTCCGGCAGCAGTTCCGGATTCTCACCCTTCGGCTCCAGACCCAGCGGGTCGAGATTGGCCTGAAGGTGACCGCGGATGCGATAGGCGCGGATCAGCATGAGGGCGCGCACGGAATCGCGCGCGGCGTTTTGCAGGTCGGCGGCGGAGGCCGGCGCGGCCTTACCGGCGGCGGCGTCCTTGGCGTTCTTTTCGGCGATACCCTTGGCAGCCTTGGCTTCGACGGCAGGCCAGAACCCGTCCAGCGCCGAAGTCAGCTCATCGCGCTTTTCCACGACGGGGCGCGCCCAACCGCCCACCGAAGCGTTCTGCGCCACGTTGGTCGGGTTGTCCATAAGCTGATCGAAAAAGGCCCGCCAAGCCGGAGTGACAGAGCTGGGGTCCTTTGCCCACTGCTCCTGAATCTGTTCGATGAACAGGGCGTTGCCGCCATAAAGGAACGAGGTTTCCGCGAAAACCTGGTTCAGCCGACCGGAATCGTCCGCCATTCTATACCTTGCGAGACGGCCAATTACGACACCGTCTCCCTTTCGTACTTGGGTTGAGGCGGCCAATAACGACACCGCCTGACAGGAAGGTCTATACTCTCTTTGAGAGGTGTTGAGAACCTCTTAAGCCGGAAAAATCGTATACGATTTATTGGGCAAAATGTTAGCGCTCACATTATGCGTCCGTCATGCCTCGGCGGCAACAAAAAAGCGCGCAACCCGGAGGCTACGCGCTTTTCGTGACGAGTATATGGCAAGCCATAAAACCTCTGGCTACCTGCACCAACGGGGAGCCGGGCGGCAGGTCAGGGGACGTTAAGAGCCCCCACCACCGCATCTAGCGCTTCGCGCGTCGTGCGGTCCCCCTCCCCAGCAAGCTGGGGAGGTATAACAGGTCTTAACCCTTCAGCACGCTGAGCAGGGTTTCGCCGAGCGCCGCCGGAGACGGAGACACCTTGATGCCCGCCGCTTCCATGGCCGCGATCTTGTCTTCCGCGCCGCCCTTGCCACCGGAGATGATAGCACCGGCGTGGCCCATGCGGCGGCCCGGAGGCGCCGTGCGGCCCGCGATAAAGCCAGCCATCGGCTTTTTACGGCCGCGCTTGGCTTCGTCGATCAGGAACTGAGCGGCGTCTTCTTCGGCCGAGCCGCCGATTTCACCGATCATGATGATCGACTTGGTTTCGTCGTCTGCCAGGAACATTTCCAGCACGTCGATGAACTCGGTGCCCTTGACCGGGTCACCACCGATACCGACGGCGGTCGTTTGACCCAGACCGGCATTGGTCGTCTGGAACACCGCTTCATAGGTGAGCGTGCCCGAACGCGAGACAACGCCGACCGAACCCTTGGAGAAGATGTTGCCCGGCATGATGCCGATTTTGCACTCGTTCGGCGTCAGGACGCCGGGGCAGTTCGGCCCGATCAGGCGCGACTTGGAACCCGACAGGGCGCGCTTCACCTTCACCATATCCAGCACCGGAATGCCTTCGGTGATGCAGACGATCAGCGGGATTTCGGCTTCGATGGCCTCTAGGATGGCGTCAGCCGCGAAGGGCGGCGGCACGTAGATGGCCGAGGCGTCGGCACCGGTACGTTCCTTGGCTTCGGCAACGGAGTCGAACACCGGCAGGCCGATGTGGGTGGTGCCGCCCTTGCCGGGGGTCACGCCGCCAACGACCTTGGTGCCGTAGGCGATGGCCTGTTCGGAGTGGAAGGTGCCTTGCGCGCCGGTGAAGCCCTGCGTGATGACCTTGGTTTGCGAATTGATCAGTACGGACATTGCTCTAACCTTAGCCCTTCACAGCCTTGACGATCTTGGCGGCCGCATCGGCCAGATCGTCGGCGGCGATCACGTTCAGGCCGCTTTCGTTGATGATTTTCTTGCCGAGTTCGACATTGGTGCCTTCGAGGCGCACCACCAGAGGCACCTTCAGGCCGACTTCCTTCACCGCGGCGATCACGCCTTCGGCGATGATGTCACAGCGCATGATGCCGCCGAAGATGTTGACCAGGATACCCTTCACGTTCGGGTCCGAGGTGATGATCTTGAAGGCCGCGGTGACCTTTTCCTTGTTGGCGCCGCCGCCGACGTCGAGGAAGTTGGCCGGTTCCGCGCCATAGAGCTTGATGATGTCGAGCGTGGCCATGGCCAGACCGGCGCCGTTGACCATGCAGCCGATTTCGCCGTCAAGGGCGATATAGGAGAGGTCGAACTTCGAGGCTTCGATTTCCTTCGAATCTTCTTCGCTCAGGTCGCGCAGGGCCTGAATATCCGGATGACGGAACAGCGAGTTGGAATCGAACGACACCTTGGCGTCCAGCACCAGAAGCTGGTCGTCGCCCGTGATGATCAGCGGGTTGATTTCCAGCATGTCCATGTCCTTGGCGTTGAACGCCGCATACAGTTGCTGAAGCAGCTTGAAGCCCTGCTTGGCCAGATCGCCCTTCAGACCCAGAGCGTGCGCCAGGGTACGACCGTGGGTCGGGAACACGCCGGTCGCCGGGTCGATGGTGAAGGAGTGAATCTTTTCCGGGGTCGAATGGGCGACTTCTTCGATGTCCATGCCGCCTTCGGTCGAGGCAACAACCGACACGCGCGAAGTGACGCGATCGACTAGGAGCGACAGATACAGCTCCTTTTTGATGTCCGCGCCTTCTTCGATGTACAGGCGATTGACCTGCTTGCCCGCCGGACCCGTCTGATGGGTCACGAGCACGCGGCCCAGCATTTCGTCGGCATTGGCTTCGACGTCGGCCGGCGACTTGACGACGCGCACGCCGCCCTTGGCGTCGGGGCCCAGGCCTTCGAAACGGCCCTTACCACGGCCACCGGCGTGGATTTGCGACTTGACGACCCACACCTTGGTGGAATCGTCCTTCAGGTTCTTGGCGGCCTCAAGGGCTTCCTTGGGCGAAAAGGCGGGATAGCCGCGCGGAACGGCGACGCCGAACTCCTTGAGTACGGCCTTGGCTTGATGCTCGTGAATGTTCATGGAACCGGTCTTATCAAATGGGATGCTGGCCCGTGTTAGCGATACCAGCGAGGAAATACAAGCCGTGCGGCGCACAGCTCGGCGACCTTGGGGGCACGGACGTCTTTGCCCGTACCGACGGGGTGGGGTTATAAAGACCCGTCCGGCGTTGTGCAACCGCAAGATCGCGGATTTTTGCCGTGGTCGAGTCGGGCTCAGACGGAAATCGGGGCCATTTTCCAGTCACGCTTAAGGGTAAGCGCTGTCAGAAGAAAGCACCCGGCCCCCAGCGCGTAGAAAACAAGGCCGCCGGTCACGGCCATTTTCAACGCATTTGCCGCATAATTATATGATAAATAATCCGAAATCGCGCCCATAATCCACGAGCCGAAGCCGAGGCCGATGATATTGGTGACAAACAGAAACAGGGCCGAAGCCAGCGCGCGGTCCTGCGGTTCGACCACGTGGTGCAGGCTGGCGATCACCGGCCCCATCCACACCAGACCGAGCGCCTGAGCGAGGATCAGCAAAGCAAACCCTGCTGCCGTATCGAAGGCCAGACCCGGCATCAGCAGCACCAGCCCGTAGGTCGGGATGCACAGAAGATAGGCCACCGCAGGCACCAGCGCGAAGGCACGTGGCGATTTTGCGCCTAAGCGATCCGCGACAAAGCCGCCGCCCAGAATACCTATGGCACCCCCGATAAGGACGATCAGGCCGAAGCTGAAAGAGGCGGACATCAGCGTTGCCTTGAACGAGCGCATAAATACCGAGGGCAGCCAGAACATCAGCCCATAGCCAATCACGGACGACAGCGAAGCGCCCAGCGAAATCAGCCACAGCGAGCGATTGCGCATCAGGCGACGCAGTCGGTCCAGCGCCGGGACGGTATCGGTTTGCGTCTGAACGTCATGACGGCGCGTGCCGAAGAAGAACAGCGGTGCGAACAACACCCCCAGCAAACCGATGGTCACAAAGGCGTGCCGCCAGTCAAAGGTCGCCGCCAGAAGCCCGCCGAACATGATGCCCAGACCTGACCCCAACGGCACGCCCAGCGAAAAGACGGCCATGGCTCTGGCGCGATGGGCGGGCGGATAGAGGTCACTGATCAGGCTTTGTGCGGGGGCGACGCCGCCCGCTTCGCCGACGCCGACGCCGAACCGCCCCAGCGCCAGGGCAAGCCACGAGGTGGCCAGACCGCAGGCCGCCGTGGCTGCACTCCACACAATCAGGGCCGCCGTGATCAGCCGCACCCGCCCGACCCTCTGTGCGATCATCGCCGCCGGAATACCGAGCAGGGTATAGACAAAAGCAAAGGCGAAACCACCCAGCCAGCCCAGTTGTGCATCGCTTAGCTTCAGTTCGGCCTTGATCGGCTGAGCGAGGATGGAGAGGATCTGGCGATCAACAAAATTAAAAATATAGACGATCAGCAGCAGAACCAGACAGAGGTGCGTTTTCCATCCCGGAAGGGCCGGTTGCGTCTGATCGGTCATAGTGCGGGTCCCGCCAAATTACGAAACCAAACCTAACACGTCGTTTTGAAAATCCAAACGCTTAAGGCGGGTTATTCCGGTTATCCGAAAAACACGTGCCACAGCAGGCGGCCCGGCATAAAAGCAAACAGGCCCGCCACGACCAGCCCACCCATAAACAGGCTGGTGGCCATAGTGCGATGCCGTTTGATGTTTTTGGTGCGCGCCGCGTAGAGGATCATCGGCGCGACCACCACCGTCCAGCCCGACAGGATATGGATAAAGCTGAACATGCCGTGGTTGAGCCCGCGCAGCCAGAAGCTCGGTATGGCCGCCGTTAGCATCAGGGCCAGCCAGATATAGCCCAGCAGACGGTGCGGCGTGCGCCCCTTCGGTCCCAGCAATTGATAAAGGCCGATGACAAAGGCCGTCATCGCCGCGCTGAGATGGATTTGCGTCGCCAGTGACGACTCAGCAATGGCGCGCAGGTTCGGGGCGTGCAGATGGGCTCCCTCAACAACCCGGGCAAAGGCGCTGAGATCGCCGCCGGAGGCAAGGGCGCTCATCAGGATGAGACCACCCGTCAGGATCAGGGCGCTGATGAATTTCCAGACAAAAGAATAGACCGAACGCGGCTTTGAGGCGGTTTCAGGGGCGGACATCAGGGGTTTCCGTGAAAATTGACTTGTGCGGGGTGACCGCTTCACGGCAATTAGACAGGGCTTATCGGCTATGGGGAGACGGATGCGCGAACAGAAGGCGTTACTGCGCGAAACGACGGGATCGACCGTTCACGCTTCGCCAATAGCATGTCTGCCATGGTCAGAGACCCTGTCCGGCGTCGGTCGCATTCTGGCGGCCTCGCTGGGCATGGCTTTGTTCTTAAGCCTGATTAATGCGTTCAATACAGGCCAGATTCCCTTCGTTATGCGCTTCCTTTATTGGGCGGCGTTGATGCTCGCCGGATCGCTAGTGGCGGTGGGCGTTGATCGTTTAGGCATGAAGGTGATCCGCCATCGCCTGCATATGGAAGGACGTCCGTGGCTGTATGGCGTCGTGCTGACCGTGCTTCTGACGCCGTCCATCTCATTGGCTGTCTGGGCGATTACTCCTCTGTTCGGCCACATGCGCTGGGACATTTCTCTCTATCCGCGCTTCTTTGTGCCGGTCGGCGTGATCTCTGCCGCCATGACGACGCTGAATGTGTTGAGCAACCGCGAACCGCAGCAAAGCCATGCCTTCGCGCCACCCCCGCCCGCCGAGTTAGCAAGCCAGGCTGACCCGGCGCGCGTCGCTTTTCGTGAGCGCTTACCGTTCAAGCATCAGAAGGCCGACATCTATGCCCTATCGGCCGAGGACCATTATCTGCGCGTGCATACCAGCGCGGGAAGCACGCTGATCCTGATGCGGCTTTACGACGCCATCCGCGAACTCGAGGGGATCGAAGGTTCGCAGACGCACCGTTCGTGGTGGGTGGCCCGCGACGCCATCGAAGACATCCGCCGGCAGGACGGGCGCGTCAGCCTCACCCTGCGCGGCGATATCGAAGCCCCCGTCAGCCGCTCCTATCAGAAGGTGCTCAAGGCCGACGGGTGGATTTAGGCTTCTACTGTCTGTTCAGCCACGCTTCCAGCATATCGAGCAGGGCATGGGTTCCGGCCTGGCGGTCGGCAATGTGGTCGCAGCCGTCGAGGAAGGCCAGTTGCTCGGTCAGGCTCAGCCGTGAACCGGTCGCCGTGGTGCTGAATTCCAGCGTCAGCAGCGAAACCGTGAGCAGGGCGTCCCCCACATGCATGGTGAAGCTGGAGATAATGCGCGCTACTCTGCCTTGAGGCCCGTCTTCGGGCGGTACAATATCGTGAAAGACGGCCGACATGATGTGGCGCGGCTGTCCCTTGGGGCCGCCGCTGCTGCGCTCATGCCCGCCGATGCGGAAATCAAGCGCGTGCGGGTCGCTTTCCCAGTCCGACGGGCCGGTGAACCACTGAGCCTTTGCCACCGGGTCCGACCACGCCTTGAAGACGGTTTCGACCGGAAAGGCCAGGTCGCGGGTCAGGCGCATAGTGTGCGGGGTCATCGAACGGGTCATGGGGCGTCCTCCTACTTGGCCTTGAGCGGCGGGCCGGAAAATTCGGCGTCAATGACGATGCCGACCGTGTCACCGACACCCATCGTGCTGCCCGGTTCCGGAATGCCAAAGGCCATGCCGAAGTCTGAACGCTTGATCTCACCCCTGGCCGAAAATCCGATACGGGCATTGGGGTCATAGGGGGCAAACCCGGCATAGCCGCCGTTAAGCACCGCATCGAGTACCACCGGCCTGGTGACGCCGCGCAGGGTCAGGTCACCGTAAATCTTCGCCGAATAATCGCCGGTCTTTTCAATCTTCGTAGAGACAAAGGTCATTTGCGGATGTGTCGCCGCATCGAACCACTGCGCTGACATCAGGCTGTCGTGGAAGCCTTTGGGCGGGGCGGGCAGGTCGAGCGATTTGACATCGACCGTGGCCCTGAGTTTGGCCGCTTCCGGGTGAGAAGGGTCGATCTCCAGCGTCGCATCGAAACGGTCGAAGCCCGCCGTGTAGGTCGAAAAGCCGAGATGGCTGACCGTGAAGGTCAGGCTGGCGTGCGAGGTATCGAGTTTGTAGAGACCCGCCGGGAAGTCTTTGGACACCGGCGTGGCGGGGGCGGGCTTGGGAGCGGAAGCGTCTGGTGTTGTCTCCGCCGGCGGCTGCGAACAGGCCGTCAGTCCGGCGCTCATCACCAGAAGGCCGAAGGTAAAGGGCAGAAGCCGCATGGGTCACCTATGCGTTTAAGGATTGGGCGAGGGCTTCGAGCTGATCGGTGGCAATGCCCCAGCCCTCATGAAAGCCCATCTGTTCGTGCTGTTGGCGCGTCTCGACCGACCAGTGCAGGGCCTTGGCGACATAGCGCGTATGGCCTTCGGGTGTGTCTTCCAGCGTGATGATGGCGGTCATGAAGGGGGCTTCCGAGGGCTCCCACGCCGTCACGTAGGCGTCCGTCATGACCAGCTTTTCGTTCTCGATCACTTCGAGATAGACGCCGCGATTGGGGACGATCTCGCCATTGGGTCCGTGCATGACGAAGGCATTGCTGCCACCTGTGCGCACGTCCAGTTCGACCTGATCAATATACCACGGCTTGGGGCAGAACCATTCGGCCAGCAGCTTCGGGTCGGTCCAGCAGCGCCAGACCAGCGCGCGGGGGGCCTTCAACAGGCGTTCCAGCACCAGTTCACGCTCGGCAATCGGAGTAGCGGGTTGCGGGGTCATTTTTCATTTCCTTTGAGAATTAGAGCATTCGTCGGCTAAGTTGAGCCGCTGAATGGCTCTAAGTTTTTGTTTAGTCGCGCAATTTTTCCGAAAAGTGGTGCCCACTTTATCGGATTACGCTCTAGACACAGCGCCGCCCTCCCCTTCCGGGTCACGGAAGGGCGGCAGGGATTCTTGTTTTGTGAGTGTTGTTATTGTGGAGTGTTGGCAGCGACGAAGGCTTCGTCAGCCACCGTATTGATCATCCACGGCTGACCATATTTGTCGATAAACATGCCGAACAGGGGCGACCAGAAGGTGGGCGCAAGCGGCATGTTCACCGCCTTCGCCTCTTTCGTCAGGCCGTCCCAGATGCGCTGCGTCTCTTCGACGGTATGGGGCTGAATGGACACGCAGAAGCCGGACGGGTTGGACGGACCGTATTCCGGCGGGCAGTCCGCGCCCTGAATGATCCCGTCACCCGTATTCAGGGTGGCGTGCATGACCCAGTCCTTCAAGGCCGGATCAACGGGCATGTCGGGCGCGGCGGAAAACGGGAAGGTCATCAGTTCGCCACCCAGCACGGACTGATAAAAGGCGAAGGCTTCGGCGCATTGGCCATTGAAACTCAGATAGACATCAATACGCACGGCACGTTCTCCTCTTGGGGTTTATCGGTTTTCCGTCAGCGCTTTGAGGCGTGACAGGCCTTTTTCGAAATCCGCCCCGATCATCTTGTCCATATTGAAGATCAGGCCGAACAGACGCGAGACAAAGGGCGATGGCCCATACATGGCCCAGGTCACCACGGTGCCGCCGTCTTGCGCTTGCAGGGTGAATTCGGCGGTATTGGTGGCGCGGATGGGCTTGATAAAGTCGAGCTGTATGACCAGCTTGCTCGGCACACGGGCTTCGGTGATGGTCATGCGGCCTTCACCGGCCTTGGCATTATCTGACGCCCACTCATAGACAGACCCCGTGCCGGTGGCGGGGCCGCTATAGGTACGGCGCAGCGCCGGGTCGATATCTTCCCACGGCGACCATGTCTGCCAGCGGCGCAGGTCTTCCAGTTCGGCATAGATAGCCTCCGGCGACGCCGCGATGGTCGCCGTGCGCTGAAGCCGGAAGTGGTTGGGCCGTAAGGCGGCGACCAGCAACACCCCGGCAATGGCAAGGCCGATCAGGCCCAGAATAAACGTCAGCATAGTCGCCCCCTCAAATTTTCCCGGTTTTCAGATAGGTCTCCAGACGCAGGAAGTTCTGTTCATTGGCCTGCGGAATGAAGGTCTTGAGCAGTTCCTCCTGTTCGGAGGGTGCAAAATCCATGCGCCAGATCATGTCAGTATGATCGCCGTCCGCGACATATTCGACCGTCATACGAAACTGATGCGTCGGCTGAAGGTGATCGAAGACGATACGCTGGTTCTCAACGATCTCGACAAAACGCTTGTGATTGTCGTGATCGCGCCCGTCCGGCCCGTGCATGATAATGCGAAATTCGCCGCCTTCGCGGAACTCAAACACCGGGATGGAGTTGGTAAAGCCGTCCGGCCCCCACCACTGCTTAAGGTGCTGCGGATTGGCAAACCGCGCAAACAGGGCTTCCGGCGACGCGGCATAACGGTGCGAAGTCACAATCTCAAACCCGGAGGATAGCTCGGACATCAAAGTCTCCATGCGTTCAAAGGCATCGGCCCAGCCGACGGCAAAGCCCTGTTCAATGGCGGCGTCCTTGCATTCCGGCGACAGGAGGCGCGCGTGCAGGGTCAGGCGGGTGCCCGCCCCCTCTTCCTTGAAGGTAATGGTCACGCGCGATTCCGGCGGCAGGCCGGAGCCACACGGATGAAGATGCGGCATCCCTTCATAGACCAGCCGTTCCGGCGCAATGACTTCGACAAAGGTGCCTTCGCAGGGACAGGGCGTACCGTCCGGAGCCGCCATGCCAAGGCGAAAGCGGCCTCCGGGACGCACATCCATCTCACAGGTGTCGTTGTGGAAACCGTGCGGGCCCCACCATTGGCGCACGTGCTCCGGCTTGGTCCACATCTCCCAGACCAGAGCGCGCGGCGCCTTGAAGGTGCGGAACATCACGATGTCGATTTCGCTGGGGAAGGTCACCTCGAAATCCGACAGCATGGCCGAGGGGCGGGGGGCCAGGGTGATCATGTGCGGTCATCCTTTGGGGTATCATCGGGTTTGTCTTTGACCACCGGCAGCGCAGGCGTATCGGCGGCGGCCTGAAGCTGGGTCAGATAGGCCTCCAGCCGGTCAAGCCGCGCCTCCCACATGGCGCGATACTTGGCGAGCCACATATCGACCTCCTTCAGCGGTTCCGGTTCCAGCCGGCAGGGCCGCCACTGCTTTTCACGGCCCCGGCTGATCAGACCGGCCTTTTCCAGCACTTTCAGATGCTTGGACACCGCCGGCAGGCTCATATCGAACGGTTCCGCCAGATCATTGACCGTCGTTTCGCCCAGCGACAGCCGCGCCAGAATGGCCCGGCGCGTCGGATCGGCCAAGGCATTGAGGGTCACAGACAGGTGGTCGGGAGACGCAGGCATACACTTAACCGAAATGTTAAATAACTTATCGGTTAAGTACGCGCGTTAAAACGATGAGTCAAGCCCCATAGGCAAAGAGCTGCACGCCCTCGGTCTTCAGCCAGCGGCGGGCCGCGCGGTAGTCGCCATAAAGCCCTTCGACCTCGGCCCAGAAGCGGTCGGAATGGTCGGGATGACGCAGGTGCGCGGCTTCGTGGGCGCAGACATAAGCAAAGACCGGCTCCGGCGCGAGGATCAGCCGCCAGCTCAGGCGGATGGCCTTGCGCCCCGGCGTGCACGAGCCCCAGCGGCCCTTGGCGTCGAACAGCGACACCTTCACATCGGCATAGCCGAGCTTTTGCGCGTAGATCTCCGTATGGGTCTGGGCAAACTCCAGCGCCTCTTTGCGCAAAAAGCGCTCGATGCGGCGGTGGAAGGCCTCGCCCTCGCCGCCCGCGGTCAGAACGCCGCCCACCATGCGCGCGGCGGCCGCATTGCCTGAGTGAACCAGACGCAGTTGCGCCCCAAGATAGGGAATATCGCTGTCGGGCGTGAAGAACAGCCTGTGGGGCCGCGCCGCCTGATGTTCGATGATCCACTGGGCGCGGCTGAGGGCAAAATCGACGGCCTGAGCCAGATCACGCGGGCGCGGCGCGGTCACCACCGCCTCACCCGTCTTGTTATCGATGCGCAAAGACATACGGCGGGCGCGGGCATTGACCTTCAGACGCAGACGGAAGTCACCGCAGTCGATGACCTGACCCGCCTCATAGGCCGGTTTTGCCCTTTTCAGTCCCAACACTTAAAGCGCAATCCGATAAAGTGGAAACCACTTTTCGGAAAAAATTGCGCGACAAAGCGAAAATTTAGAGCGGGATGAAAAATCCATTTTAAAGTCATCCCGCTCTAAAGAGCGGCCTCGCTGCGGGCGATGAAGTCGCGGATGCGCGGATAGATTTCCTGACGGAAACGGCGGCCATTGAACACGCCATAGTGGCCCGCCCCCGGCTGCACATAAAGCTCGCGCATCTCCTGCGGGATGTTCTTGCACATCTCATGGGCGGCCTGAGTCTGACCGACGCCGGAAATGTCGTCCTTTTCGCCTTCGACCGTCATCAGGGCGATATCGGTCACGGCCTCAAGGCGGACCGGGCGGCCATGATGGATCAGCTCCCCCTTGGGCAGGGCGAACTTCTGGAACACCAGGTCGATGGTCTGAAGGTAAAATTCTTCGGTCAGGTCGAGCACCGACAGGTACTCATCATAAAATTCGAGGTGCTTTTCGATACCGTCGCCGTCATCATCGACCAGCGAGTTGAAATAGGCCCAGTGGGCGTCCTTATGCCGCTCCTCGTTCATGCTCATAAAGGAATAGAGCTGCACAAAGCCCGGATAGACGCGACGGCCTACGCCCGGATAGGGCGGCGGCACGGTGTGGACCATGTTCGACTTGAACCAGGTGAACGGCTTTTCCTGCGCCAGATCATTGGTCACGGTCGGATTATAGCGGGCGTCAATCGGGGAGCCCATAAAGGTCATGGAGGCCGGACGCAGCGGGTCTTTGTCCTCTGACATCAGGCAGGCTGCAGCCAGCACCGGCGGCCCCGGCTGACAAACGGCGACGACGTGCGCCCGCGCGCCAATGGCCCGCAACATGTCGCGTACATGGTCGATAAAGCTGTAGAAGTCGAAACGCCCTTCCAGAACCGGCACCTGACGGGCATTGACCCAGTCGGTGACATAGACATCGTGATCGAGCAGGAATTCCTGCACCGTACCGCGCAGCAGGGTGGCGTAGTGACCGGACAGGGGCGCCACGACCAGCACAGCAGGGGCAGGTTTTTTGACCCCGGCGCGCCGCAGATCGGTCGGGTCGCGCTGAAAACGGATCAGCTTGCACCACGGCGAGGCCCAGTCCTCAACCACCTGAACCCGCACCGGCGTGCCGTTGATTTCGACCGTATCGAGACGCCAGTCAGGCTT
>NZ_JAIWNX010000063.1 GCF_020217185.1 Asticcacaulis sp. | reverse complement strand
GCCATAGCGACGGGTCACCGTGCTGAACAGCTCCGCCGAGGCGTACATCTTGCGCCCGAACTCGGTTTCGGCAATCGGATTGGCCTTATTGCCCCAGAAGTCGCGGCTGGCCTGCGCCACAGCACGCCAGGGACCGGCGGAATAATAGGCCATCTCATGCAGCAGGTACAGCATCGCAAAAAACTCGTGTCGTCTGTCGTGAGGACAAGGCTAACATAAGGATGCTGCCAATAGGTTACGAGTCTTCTCTTCGCATCTGCGAAACAAAAAGCCGTGAAGGTGGCGAATGTCGCCCCTTGGGCCGGGTTTGCGACGATGCTATCGTTACGTAAACAGGGAGACACAGCGGATGGACAGCGCACCCAACCCCAAGGTGGATGCCTTCATGCAGCGGGCCGAGCGCTGGCGTGCTGAGTTTGAAGCCTTGCGCGCTATCCTGCGTCAGGCCCCGTTAGACGAAGACCTGAAATGGGGGCAGCCCTGCTACACGCTGGGCAAGGCCAATGTGGTGCTGATGCACGGCTTCAAGGACTATTGCGCCCTGCTGTTTATGAAGGGCGCGCTGATGCCCGATCCGCAGGGTCTTTTGATCCAGCAGACCGAAAATGTGCAGTCGGCGCGTCAGATTCGCTTTACCGATGTCGATCAGATCACGGATAAGGCCGCCACGCTGAAGGCCTATGTCGAAGCCGCGATTGCCGTCGAACAAGCCGGGTTGAAGGTCGATTTCAAAAAGACCGACGCCTTTGCGATGCCCGATGAGTTTCGCGCGCGTCTTGAAGGTGACGCGGCCCTGAAAGAAGCGTTCGAGCGCCTGACACCGGGGCGTCAGCGCGCCTACCTGCTGCACTTTTCCTCAGCCAAACAGTCGAAAACGCGGGACGCACGTATCGAAAAGTGCCTCCCGCAGATCATGGACGGGCTGGGTCTGGACGACTAGAAACGCCTCAGTACGCCTTCATCGCCTGCTTGATGTCGCTGGCGGCCTTGTCGATGGGCATACCGTGCGCCAGAGGCACGGTAAATTCGCCACGCGGATTCATCAGATAGACCACCGAGGTATGGCTCATCGTGTAATCCTTGCCTTCACCCTCCTTTTTGTAGGTGGCGCGATAGGCGCGGGCGGCAGCCGCGATCTGTTCCGGCGTGCCGGTCAGGCCGATAACCCCTTTGGGGAAGCCGCCGGAGTCCAGATAGGCCTTCATCACTTCGGGGGTGTCGCGTTCCGGATCGACCGTGATGAAGACGAATTGCAGGTTTTCGCCGTCCTTACCCAGCTTTTTGCGCGTCTGATCCAGCGATTGCAGGGTCAGCGGGCAGATATCGGGGCAGTAGGTGAAGCCAAAAAACACCGCGGTCCATTTGCCCTTCAAAATCGCTTCCGTCTGCGGCTTGCCGTACTGATCCGTCAGGGCGAACGGCCCCCCGATGCTGTAGGCCGAGTCGATCGTGCGGCTCGCCACCGGCTTTTGCCCCAGCATCGAACTCCACATGGCGACCGCCAGCGCGCCGAGGCCGATCACCAATACCGCAATGATTGTCAGACGTGTGCGATTCATCCTATGCCTATCCTTAGTCTCAGATGCGCAAATGTGTCACATGGTCATGCGGCACGAAGGCGCATAAAGGGGCCATACCCGCAAGTTCTATAGGCGAACCCGCAACGTGCGCCAACGGATTATCAGCTTCCTGTCTTCCTTCACCGCGCCCCCGGCTGCGGCAAAAGATCGCACGCCCTTTTCCTGGGCCGACTTTTCGCCCGTGCCCCTGTCGCACGGAGCCGATGGCCTGAGGCTGCGCACGCTGGTCGGTCTGCGCTGGCTGGCCATATTGGGCCAGAGCGTAATGATCGCCGTGGTGTCGCTGGGTTTTGGTCATGAACTGAACCTGTGGCCCTGTCTGGCCATGATCGCCGCCAGCCTGTGGCTCAATCTGCTTCTGATGTTCAATGACCGGCGGCAGCGTCTCGACGATTGGGACGCCGCCCTGCAACTGAGCTTTGACTGCGTGCAACTGGCGGCCCTGCTGGCCGTGACAGGCGGGCTCGACAACCCCTTCTGCCTGATGCTGATTGCGCCGGCGACCGTGGCGGCGGCCAACCTGCCGACGCGCTACGGCTTCGGCGTGGTAGCGGTGGCCGTGCTGGCCACCTGCGCCATGGCCTTCTGGTCGCTGCCCCTGCCGTGGCCCGAAGGACAAGCGTTTCACCTGCCGCAAATCTATCGTCTGGGCTTTCTGGCCGCCATCATCATCGGCATCGTCTTCACGGCGGGCTATACGTGGCAGGCGGCGCTGGAGTCGAAGCGCATGGCGCAGGCCCTGGCGGCGACGCAGGCGGTTCTGGAAAAGGAACACCGCCTGTCGGCACTGGGCGGACTGGCAGCGGCGGCGGCGCATGAGCTGGGCACACCCTTGGGGACCATACAGGTGGTAGCGCGCGAAATGCTGCGCAGCCTGACGCCCGGCACAGCGCTTTATGAAGACGCCGAACTGCTGGTCTCGCAAAGTCAGCGCTGTCGCGACATCCTCAAAAACCTTGCTCGTCGCCCGGAAACCCGCGATCAGGTGCACGATCAGTTGCCATTACGCGTGTTTTTCGAAGAGGCGGTGCAGCCGTTTCGCAACGAAGGCAAGGCCATCCATATCGAAATCTGTATGGAGGAGGTGCCCGATGGCGAAGACCCCGGACAATATGTGTCGATCAAGCGCCGCCCGGAATGGCTGCACGCGCTGGGGGCCTTCGTCGAAAACGCCGTCGATTTTGCGCGCAGCGCTGTCTGGGTCCGCGTGCGTATCCGCAAGGCCTATGTCACCCTGTCGATCGAAGACGACGGTCCCGGCTTTGCGCCGGACATCCTGTCGCGCGTCGGTGACCCCTATATTTCGACGCGCGGCCACGACTCCCGGCCGGAGACGTCTATGCACGGTGGCATGGGTCTGGGCTTCTTTATCGCCAAGACCCTGCTGGAACATACGGGGGCCAGCGTCACCTACGGCAATCGCGAGACCGGCGGCGCCTATGTGCGCGCCCTGTGGCGGCGCGAGCAGATAGACGTGATCGTATCCCGAGATTTTGGCGGTGACATCGCACCGCTATCCAGAGATTAACCCCCAAAGAATGCCCCCCAGAATAACCCGTAGAATAAGGAGCTTGTTATGGATGATGTGAAAACCGCCATCGAGCAGAAGATCGCCGCCCTGACCGACCGCACCCTGCTGCTGCTGGACGACGATGCGCCGTTTCGTCAGCGTCTGGCCCGCGCCCTGGAGTCGCGCGGCTTCATCGTCACGGCGGTCGAAAGCGTGGCCGAAGCCTTGAAAGTCATCGAGGCCAGCCCGCCGGCTTTTGGCGTGATGGATATGCGCCTTGAAGACGGCAATGGCCTTAAGGCCGTTGAGGCCCTGCACGCCAAGCGCCCCGATGCCCGCGCCATCATGCTGACCGGCTACGGCAATATCGCCACGGCGGTCGCCGCAGTGAAGTCGGGCGCGGTGGATTATCTGTCGAAACCCGCTGATGCCGATGACGTCGTTAAGGCGCTGCTGGCGGTCGAAGACCACGCCCCGGCCCCGCCCGAAAACCCCATGTCGGCCGACCGCGTGCGCTGGGAGCATATTCAGCGCGTCTATGCCCTGTGCAATCAGAATGTCTCGGAAACCGCTCGCCGACTGAACATGCACCGGCGGACGTTGCAGCGCATTCTGGCCAAGAAGGCACCGAAGTAGGCGAGGCGCTCTGAGGGGCTGCCAATAACGATCGGCCTGCGATACGCTGCTCACGTACTTAAGAGCGATGTGCGGAAAAGTGTAAGCGGTTTTCCGCAAAAACATCGTGATAAAACAAAAATTTAGAGCGGGATCATGCTTCCATTTAAAATCATCCCGCTCTGGTACGCTGCGCTGCGTGTCTCGCCGCCTCATACCGCCTCGCGGTAAAACTTACTCATCGGCAATGATGATATCTGGGTTTTCCGGCAGGACGAATTCGAACAGGCCCATGTCCAGCGCCTTTTGCGGGCGATAGGCCATCAGCGGCGCATGGGCCAGGGCCTGCACCTCTTCCGAGGTCAGCGGCACATCCAGCGCCTTTTTACGCACAGCGCGCGCCTGAAGGTGCGGGGTAATGGCGGATGAGGGTTTGGGCGCAGGGCGCACAGTCCCGATCTTCCAGTAGCTGACGCACAGCTTCCATTGCGCCACGGGAGCCGCTTCGGGCTTGGGCCAGCGGCGGCCATCGCGCATCTGCGGCTCAACCCGGCGCGGCTTCTGAACCCGTTCAAAGGTGCAGATCAGGGTCGCAAACGGTTCGCTCAGCAGGGTTTCATACTGCGCCCGCGCCGCCTCCTCGCTCGGAAAGCCCGGATCGAGCGTTTCGCGCACAAAGGTCACGTCCTTGCCGCAGGCTTCCTTCGCCGCGCGTTCGCGCTCAGCCGCCACAAGCCCGCCCCCACCCCAGTTGAGGACGACGTCGAGCGCGTTGTGCGCGATGGGATAGGCTATAGCGGGCATGGCCCTATCCTATAGGTTTGTGCCCCTTAACAAAAGCCTGACCGGAACAAAAAGAATACACAGTGAGGGGATTATATGTGTATTTGACAGCGTTATTATAATTTGGTATTTGCCAAAATAACAAATTAAGAGGCATCCATGTCCGAAGTCTACAAATCCCTGAGCGACCCGACGCGGCGGCAAATCCTTGGAATGCTGCGCGAACGCGAGATGAGCGCCGGCGAGATTGCCGAGCGGGTCAGCGTGTCCAAACCCACCCTGTCGGGGCATCTGGCAACGTTAAAAGCCGCGGGACTGGTCGATGTGACGCGGCAAGGCACGACCCTGATCTACCGTCTCAACCTGTCGGTACTCGAAGAGGCAGTGATGTCGCTGATGAGCGCCTTTCGCATCGGTCAGGACGCCCCGGCACCTCTGCCGCGCGCCACGGAGGACAAGGCATGACCACAGAATCAAAATGGCCGGTTTCCAAACTGTTCAGCCTGCTGATGATCGCGGTCACCACGGGCCTGAGCCTGTGGGCGCGACCGCAGATTCCGGAGGGTCCAGTGGGCACACACTTCGACCTTTCAGGCACCGCTATTGGCTTTATGCCGCGGGATCAGGCGCTGATGGTTATGCCGTTGACACTGGCCGCCATTACGCTGCTGCTGTGGGTCCTGCCCTATATGCAGCCCAAAACGGGCAAGCTGGAACGCTCGGCTTCGGTCTATGCCGTAAGCTGGATCGGCACTGTCGCCCTTCTGGCGTTCGGGCATCTGTTTATCGTCGGCCATGCGCTTGGATGGGCCTTGTCCGTGCAGCCCCTGCTGCTGGGACCGGGCCTGCTGTTTGTCCTGATCGGCAATTTCATGCCCAAGGCGCAGCGTAACTATCTGGTGGGGGTGCGCACACCGTGGACCCTTTCAGACGAGCGGGTGTGGCACAAGACGCATCGACTGGCCGGACCGGTGATGATGCTGGCGGGCGTGATCATGCTGGGCGCGGCGCTGATGATGCCAACGGCTTATCTGCACTGGGTCTTTCTGAGCGCCGGGATCGGGTCGGCCCTGATTGTGGTCGTCGCCTCCTATATCTACGCGCGGGCGCTAAAACTTACTTGACTCCGAGTTACCATATTCATTTGGGAGGCGAATCGCTTTGCATTAGTATGGGCCTTTCAGTGATTCGATCCGGGCCGCCGTATGACCGTTGCCACCATTGCCTTTGCCGCCGCTGCTGGCGCGACTGCGCTGGCCTTTTCGACCACGGTTCTGGCCTGGCGTCTTAAGGCACGCCTGACAAAGCTCAGCGAAGGCTACAAATCCCGCCTTGACGTACAGCACACGGTGCTGGGCGAACTGGACGCCGCCACGCTGGCCTTTGATGAGGCCTTTGTCGCCATCGAAGGCGAGACGGTGCGCCTCGTCTGGGGCGATGAAACGCTGAAAACCATCGCCGACGCCTTCCGCATCCCCTTTTCCGAAGAGGTCGCGCCGCGCGTCATTGAAGGACTGGCCGGGTCATCCAAGGAAGCCGCCGAGGCCCTGAAACGCCTGATCGCCGAAGGCCGCCCCTGCCGCTTTGAAGTGTTTACCGAAGCCCCGCGCAGCCTGATGGGGGCCAAGACCGCCGGGTTGACCCTGCTGGTCGAAGGGCGGGCCACAGGCGCGACGGCGTGGGTGCGTCTGGCGATTGCCAGCGAGCATACCTCCCTGTCGTCCGGTCCCTTTGCCCGCATGGCCGACCTGATCCCCGCGCCGTGCTGGGTGGTGCGCGACGGGCAACTGGTGTGGGCCAATGCCGCCTGGTTGAAAGCCGTCGATGCGGAAAATGTCGAGCAGGCGCGCGCCGAACAACTGGGGCTAGACCGCTCTGCCGAGGCGCTGGTGGTCGAAGCCGCCGAGCAGCACATGCGCCGCGAAGGTTTCCGCTGGCTGACCATCCACGGCCAGCGCCGCGCTTTTCAGGTGGTGGCCGAGCCTCTGGGCGACGCCTATGTCTGCGCTTATGCCCTTGACGTCACCGAATCCGAAGAGAGCCGTGAGGCGCTCAAACGCCATGCTAAGGCGCATGACGACACGCTGGATCACCTCGAAGACGCCGTGGCCATTTTCGGCCCGGAAAAGCGCCTGACCTTCCATAACCGCGCCTTTGAAACCCTGTGGGATCTGGAGCCGGCGTGGCTGGCCGAGCGTCCGACGCACGGCGAATTGCTCGACCGCCTGCGTCAAAAGCGCAAACTGCCCGAAACCTCGGACTTCGTGACGTGGAAGGCGCAGGAGCTGGAATTTTACGGTCTGAGCGAGGCCGCACCAGACGAGATGTGGTCGCTGCCCAATGGCCGGTCGCTGCGCGTTGTGCGTCAGCCGCACCCGCTGGGCGGGCTGTTGCTGCTGTTCTCGGACAAGACCGGGGAGTTGACGCTCAAGGCGCAGTTCAATTCGCTGATACAGGTGCAGCGCGCCACGCTGGATCAACTGACCGATGCTGTGTCGGTGTTTGGCTCGGATGGTCGTCTGCGTCTGCGCAATGCGGCGTTTGATGCCTTCTGGAACCTGTCGCCCGACGAACTGGCGCTCAATTCCGACTTCGGGCAGTTGACGGCCCTGTGTCTGCCGCTGGTGCATGATCGCGGCTTCTGGGCCGAACTGAAAGCGCGCGTCACCGATATCGACCCGCTGGCCCGCGCGCCGCAGTTGGGTGAAGTACGCACCTCCGACGGGCGTCTGGCGCAGTGGCGGACCCAGCCCCTGCCCGACGGGGCGACTCTGGTGGCGTTCAGCGACATCACCGACCGCCGCGCGCTGGAAGAAGCCATCGAACAACGCGACGTGGCCCTGACCGAGTCGGTGCGTCTGAAGCGCGATTTCGTCGCCAACGTCTCCTATGAACTGCGCACGCCCCTGACCACGATTGTGGGCTATGCCGACCTGCTGCAACGGCAGGCCAATGCGGCCGAGGCTGACCCCGCCGAAATCCGCCGCCGGGGCTTCCTCAATGCCATTCAGGCCGCGTCGCAGGAACTGGCGCGCTCCATCGACGACGTACTCGACATGGCGCAGATCGACGCCGGTGAAATGTCGCTGTCGCCGTCGGATTTCAACCTGTCGCGCACCGTGGCCGCCGCTCTGGGCCGTCAGGCCGACACGCTGAGCGCCAAGGGCATCCGCTTCGACTATGTGGGGCTCGACACCCGCGCCCTGATCCGCGCCGATCAGCAGCGTCTGGGGCAGGTGCTGGATCATCTGCTGGACTACGCCCTGCGCAACGCCGCACAGGAAGGGCAGATCACCATCCGCAGCCGCAAGGAAGGCGACACCCTGACGCTGGAGATCGGCTATACGGGCCGCGGCATCCCCTACCACACGCAGGCGCACATCTTTGACCGCTTCGTCGGGCGCGAGCGCGGCGGGCCGGGTCTGGGGCTGGCCCTGGTCAAGGCGCTGGTCGAACTGCACGACGGCTGGATCACACTGGAATCCGAGCCACAAAGTGGCGCCACCTTTGCCTTGCACCTGCCGCATCAGATGGGCGTCGGTTTTGAGAGTAATGAGGCGAAGGCACCGGTGATGCAAACGCCGGCACCTGCGCCTGAGATTGCCCCGGTGGCTGCGGTCACGCCCGCCCCCCTGCCTGAAACCCCTGCGGCCCCGGTCGTCACCGCAGCCGAAGCCGAGCCGGAAAAAGCGCCGGAAACCCCAGCCGAAGAACCCAATCCTCTGGGCCTGACGGCTGAGACCCTGGCGCAGGCCCGGCGCATTCTGGGCATGGCGTGACTATAAAGGTTTCTCCCCTGATTTCAGGGGAGAAGCTGAAATTACTCCCCCTCGGCCCGGTTGCCGTACCAGTTGATATTGCGCGTCAGCACCATCACGGCGGCGATGACGAGGAAGGCCGAGCAGGCACCCACCAGCAGCGCATAGTCTTCCATGCGCATCAGCACGTAGATCAGGGCATAGAGCGCGCTAAACACGGCAAAGGCTGCCATAAAACGCCAGCGGGAATGGAAGATCAGCCCCGCATAGCCGGCGATCAGCGTCACGGTTGCCCCGGCCGCCACCACAAAGGCCGCGTCAAAGCCGATGCGTTCGGCAAAAGACAACAGCAGCAGGTAGAAGGTGATCTGCGCCAGCCCAACCAGAATATACTGCGCCGGGTGCAGTTCCTTCTTCGAGGTGCTTTCAAACAGGAAGTAGGTCAGGAAGACGAGACCCACGAACAGCAGGGCGTATTTCAGCGAGCGGCCGACGCTCTGATACGGGTTGGTCGGCTCGACAAAGGTTACGGACAGTTCCGATTTGCCGAGCGTCATCATCTGGCTCTGATCGATGACCGCGGGCAGGCCCCGTGCGATAAACGGCACCGACCATTGGGCGCTGAAACCACCCTTGCGCGCCGCCTCATCGGTTTGCCGCGTTGCGGGCAGGAAGCCACCGCCAAAGGAGGGGTATTTCCAGTCGCCGGTAATGGTGGCTTCGGACGACTTGCCGTAGGCGAGGATGCCCAGCTTGCGCGTGCCGGTGAAGGTCATACCCACCTTGATGTTCAGTGGAGCGGTCGTATCGGTCAGCGACAGCGGAGCGGCAAACAGGTCGAAATCGGTGCCGTCGGGGCTGAACCCCGTGACGCCGGGTCCGGAGGGGGCCAGCATGACCGATGCGCCGTTGATCTGCGCCACGATGTCCTTGCGTGCGCCGCGGGAATCCGTGGCCCCGGTGAC
Organism: Asticcacaulis sp.; assembly: GCF_020217185.1. GTDB lineage: Bacteria > Pseudomonadota > Alphaproteobacteria > Caulobacterales > Caulobacteraceae > Asticcacaulis. The sequence goes on along the minus strand of NZ_JAIWNX010000063.1, from coordinate 789 downwards.
CAGTTGCGCCTTATCCCACATCAGCACTGCGCCGGGCCGGGAAGCCTGCACGTCTTTCAGGTCGAAAGCCGCGTCGAAGCTCAGGTCCGCCGTATAGACCGGTACACGGAAGATGGAGCGCGAACGCACATCGCTTTTGGTGGCGGCGCTGGCCTTCCCCGTTTGCGGAAAGACGATCAGATTTCCGCTTTCCTGCGCCAGCACGACGCGATTGCCCTTTTCATCGGTAGAGGTGCGCGTTGGGATGACATAGGGAATCTGGATCACCGGGCCGAGAAAGACCTGTTCGCCACCCATCTGGTCGCCGATTTCGCGCGCCACGCCTTCGGCGCGATTGGTGCGCTCCATCAACAGCGCAAACACCAGCAGGGCCGGAATGGCCATCAGCACCGCGAGCGCGCAGACCACAAGGAATTTTGTGCCTTTGGATCGGCCCTTCTGCGGCCTAGGGGTCGGGGTGGGAAAGTCGTCCATGAATCCGCTCCGTTAATTTGAACAATGTTCATATCTGCGCAGATTACGGCGTTTTTCAGGCAGCGTCTTTCTGAACGTGATAAACGGCGCGCATCAGGTCCGATGCGCTGATGATACCACACAGCCGCCGGGTGTCATCCAGCACCAGCAGGTGGTGCAGGCCCGTATCGGCAAACAGGGGCACCAGAGTGGCGACGTCCGCCCCGTGGTCGGCGGTCTTGAAATCGCCGGACATCAGTTGCCCGGCCACCTCCGGCTTTGAGGAATAGGGCGACGGGGTGCGTTTGACGAGGGCTTTGAGATTTTCACGCATGT
>NZ_JAIWNX010000045.1 GCF_020217185.1 Asticcacaulis sp. | reverse complement strand
AGAGCCGGGCAAGGGGTCTTTATTCACCGCAACCTTCCCCGTGGCCTGCACCCTGCGCGCCACACCTGAACTTCGCGCTGCCCCCGATGTCATATGCGTCACGACCAATCCGGTGCTGGCCGAGGCGGCCCAATCGCATCTCGACAGTTGCGGTATCCGCGTGCGTCAGGCCACTCAGCTTAAGGGCATTGGCCGTCGTTCACGCGCTGTGGTGCTGGCGGATCGCCGTAGTCTGCCCGAACCGGTGCCCGCGCCCAACAACCGCAGTCTGATCCTTCTGGCCCCTGAAGAACGCGATGAAATCCCGGCGTGGCGCGATAAGGGCTGGGCCGGCTACCTGATTAAGCCCTTGCGCCGCAGTTCGCTGAAGGAACGTATCGAAACCCTGTCGCTCAAGCCTTTGCCGAACGAGGAATTGGCCGCGACGACCGAAGACGACCGTATCGTCCCGGTGGTTGCTCCCGGCGTGCAGGTGCTGCTGGTCGAAGACAATCCTGTCAATGCGTTACTGGCGCAGATCCTGCTGCAACGCGAAGGCTGTCGGGTGGAGCGTGCCGCCAGCGGTGAAGAGGCGCTGCGTCTGATCGAAACGCAAAACCTTTACGACATCGTGTTCATGGACCTTGGTCTGCCGGGTCTGGATGGTATCGGCACCACGAAGGCCTTGCGCGCCAAAGGCGTGAGGGTGCCGATCATCGCCCTGACCGCCAATGCCTATGAGGAAGACCGGCGCGCCTGTCTGGCCGCCGGTATGGATGACTTCCTGACCAAGCCCATTGAGCTGCCGGCGCTGCGCCATCGCCTGAGTCAATGGTGCGGGCGTGCCAACGCCGCCTGACCACAGCGGCGCCCCCGAGTGGTGATCTTGTCTAAGCGCTTGCCAAATCAATGGCTTCCCCCGATGATCGGCGTTTAGAGCATTCGTCGGCTCAGTTGAGCCGTCGAATGGCTCTAAGTTTTGCTTGGTCGCGATGTTTTTACGGAAAACCGCTCACACTTTTCCGCACATCGCTCCAGATCATTACCGGGGATACGCATGACCACGACGCCACCCGCCCAGCCTGAGACCAAGACCCTCTGGCAGGCCGTGAAGCCCTTCTTCACGCGCAAGACGCTGGCCATGATTTTTCTGGGGTTCTCGGCAGGCCTGACCCTCAGTCTGATCTTTGATACCCTGTCGATCTGGCTGCGCGACGAAGGTCTGTCGCTTGAGGTCATCGCCTTCTTTTCGCTGGCGACCTTTGCCTACAGCCTGAAATTCATGTGGGCCCCGCTGGTCGATCGGGTGCGTATCCCCGGCCTCACGGCGCTTCTGGGCCACAGGCGGAGCTGGATGCTGATCATGCAGGGGGCGATCCTGCTGGGCCTGTGGACCATATCCGGGCTCAACCCTCAGGACCATCTGATGTTGATGGCCCTGATCGCTGTGTTGTTGGGATTTTTGGGCGCAACGCAGGATATTGTCATCGACGCGTGGCGGATTGAAAGCGCGGGCTCTGGGGGGCAGGCGGTATTGACGACGGCCTATACCTGGGGAGCGCGGGTTTCGACCTTTGTGGCCGGTATCCTGCCGCTGATCATTGCCGAACATTATGGCTGGCGACCGGCCTATGCCCTGATGGCGGCCATGATGCTGATTGGTATTACGGGAACCCTGCTGGCGCGTGAAGGCGAACACATTATCCGGCCCATCCACTACGGGGATTTGCCACCACATCCGGTCACCGAGGCGCTCGAATGGGGCGGGCGCGTGCTGCTCATGCTGCTGGCGGCCTCGCTGATGGGGTCGGGGCTGACCGGTAATATCAGCCTGTTCCAGTTCCTGTTTCCGACCGCAGACGCCTATGAGGCGGCCAAAGCCGTGTGGACCAGCCGCGAAACCGGTATCTTTCTGCAATTTCCGGCGGTGCTGATCGGGTTGGGCCTGCTGTTTGTCGCCTGCCTGCCCTTGCCGCGCACGCCCACGCGTCCGGGGGCCTATCTGCGTCAGACCTTTGTTGAGCCGATGGCCGATTTTCTGGTGCGCTATGAAAACCTCGCCTGGCTGATTCTGGCGGGTATCTGCGTCTATCGTCTGTCGGACTTTCTGCTCAATATCAACGGTGCCTTTTACCGTGATCTGGGTTTTGACCTCTCGGTGATCGGCGAAGTGCGCAAAATTTTCGGCGTCATCATGACCATAATCGGGGTGACGGCCGGCGGGCTTTCCATGACCCGACTGGGCATGAAAAAGAGCCTGATCGTGGGGGCCTTTGCCTGCGCGGCGTCCAACTTCGCCTATGCCTGGCTGGCGACGCAGGGCAACAGCATTCCGGCCTTTTCCATCGCTCTGGCCATCGACAATATCTCGGGTGGCTATGCCGGCGTGGTGCTGGTCGCCTATATGTCGTCCCTGATTTCCGAGCGCTTTGCCGCCCCGCAGTACGCCCTTCTGTCCTCGCTTTACGCGCTTCCGGGTAAGCTGCTGGCGTCACAGTCGGGGCGCATCGTTGAGGGCGCGGCGCGGGGTGCCGATCAAGGGAATGTCGCGACACCCTTCATGGGCTATCTCAATAACCTGCCCGCCATCAGCTTTGCCAAACCGGCCGAGGCTCTGGGCGTCAGTCGCGAAGCACTGGGGGCGGGCTATATGCTGTTCTTTACCTACACGGCGTTGGTGGGGCTGGTCGCCGTTGTGCTGGCTATCTGGCTGATTCGGGCGGGTGCCGTAAAGGAGAACGGAAATGAAGAGTCCGCGTCATAGCCTCACCTGCACGGGATCAGCCTGGCTGTTCGGCTGGGTGACGGCCGTTTTTTTGCCAGGGGCGATCATGGCTGTATTGACCGCCGCTGAGACCGGTTTCGATTTTCGCCAATGCCTTCGCCAGACATGGGAAATCGCCGACAATGTGGGGCCGTTTGCCAAGCTGATGATGGGTGGTTTGCTGGGGCTGGGTTTTTTCGTATCCGGCCGGTTTAAGCTGCCAATCCTCATCGATGCCACGCTAAATATCGCCACAGGTGTTGCGGCTGTCTGCCTGACGCTTGCCTTTCTGCCACAGGCGTGGTCGCGTGGGTTTGGCATAGGCTTGACGGGCCTGCGTTTTGATCCGTCTGTCTGGCCTATATACCTTGTGAGCGCTGCTGCGGCCGGAGTGGTTTTCACCTTATCTTTCCGGATGTGCAGCGCGCGCTCCAAAGGCAAGCAAAACGTATTTAGCTATTGATATTGGCCCGGATGTCATAGGCCGCGAAGGTGGCCATGGTCAGGATTTTAGTGACCGAATCCGACAACTGACAGATTTGCACCGGCTTCGACAGGCCGAGCAGCAGGGGACCGACGACGGTTGCCCCGCCCAGAGCCTGCACCAGCTTGGTCGAGATTGACGCCGAGTGGATGGCCGGCATGACCAGAATATTGGCCGGGGCGGTCAGGCGCTGGAACGGGTAGTTGGCCCACAAGGCCGGGTCGAGCGCCACGTCGGGCGGCATTTCACCTTCAAACTCGAAATCGACGCCGCGTTGTTCCAGAAGCTCAACGGCCTTGGCTACGCGGTCGGACCGCTCACCGGCCGGGTTGCCGAAGGTCGAATAGGACATGAAGGCGACGCGCGGCGTATGGCCCATGCCGCGCACAGCCATGGCCGCTTCGACGGCGATTTCGACCAGTTCTTCGGGATCGGGCAGCTCGGCCACGGTGGTGTCGGCGATGAACACCGTCTTGCCGCGCGCCAGCACGATGGACAGACCCATCACGCGCCCGCCGGGGGCCGGATCGACGACGCGCAGGACCTCCTCAAAGGCCTGATCGAAGGAGCGGGTGACGCCGGTGACCATGCCGTCGGCGTGGCCGGACAGGACCATGGCGGCGGCGAACGAGTTGCGGTCCTGATTGATCAGGCGGTCTACGTCGCGCTTCAGGAAGCCCTTGCGTTGCAGGCGGCTGTACAGAAGCTGTGAATAGGCCGAATTGCGGTGGCTCAGCCGGGCGTTGACGATTTCGATATCTTCTTCCGCCGGGTCTAGGCCTGCCGCGCGCATATTGGCAGTGACAAGGTTTTCGCGGCCACAAAGGATGGGCGTGCCCAGACCCTGCGCCTTGAACGCGTGGGCGGCGCGGATGACCGAGATGTCTTCGCCTTCGGCAAAGACGATGCGCTTGGAGGGGCGTGACCGCACAGTGGCGGTGATGTTTTGCAGGAAGCCTGCCGACGGATCGAGGCGCTTTTCCAGCGTCTTGCGATAGGAGTCCATGTCCTCGATCGGCTTGCGCGCCACGCCGGTATCCATGGCGGCCTGCGCCACGAAGGGCGGAATGTACCAGATCAGGCGCGGGTCGAACGGCGTCGGGATGATGTAGTCCTTGCCAAACTTCAGGTGACGGCCCTGATAGGCGGCGGCCACTTCGTCCGGCACGTCTTCGCGGGCCAGTTGCGCTAGCGCCATGGCAGCGGCCAGCTTCATCTCGTGATTGACGCGGCGGGCACGCACGTCCAGCGCGCCGCGGAAGATGTAGGGGAAGCCCAGAACGTTATTGACCTGATTGGGATAGTCCGAACGGCCCGTGGCGACGATAGCGTCATCGCGCACCTTGGCCACGTCTTCCGGCGTGATTTCCGGATCGGGGTTGGCCATGGCGAAGATGATCGGCTGCGGTGCCATGGTGGCAACCATTTCCGGTGTGATGACGCCCTTGGCCGACAGACCGAGCACCACATCGGCCCCGACCATCGCCTCCGCAAGCGTGCGCTTGTCCGTATCGGTGGCGTGGACCGACTTCCACTGGTCCATCTCGACCGTGCGGCCCTTATAGACCACGCCATGAATATCGACGACGGTGGTGTTTTCCGGCTTCACGCCCATGGCCTTGATCAGGCCGATGGAGGACAGGCCCGCCGCGCCCGCGCCGCACAGCACGACCTTGGTGTCTTCGATCCGGCGACCGGTGATTTCCAGCGCGTTGATCAGGCCGGCGGCGGCGATGATGGCCGTGCCGTGCTGATCGTCATGGAAGACGGGAATGTCAGCGAGGTCCTGAAGCGCCGACTCGATGATGAAGCATTCCGGCGACTTGATGTCTTCGAGATTGATACCGCCGAAAGAGGCCGTAATGTTCTTGACCACGGTGATGAATTCATCGGGGTCTTGCGTCGCCACTTCGATATCGAACGAGTCGATATCGGCAAAGCGCTTAAACAGGACGGCCTTGCCTTCCATCACGGGCTTCGAGGCCAGAGCCCCCAGATTGCCCAGACCGAGAATGGCGGTGCCGTTGGAAATCACCGCGACCGTATTGCCCTTCGACGTATAGTCATAGGCGGCATCGGGATTTTCGGCGATCTTGCGCACCGGCACGGCAACACCCGGCGAATAGGCCAGCGCCAGATCACGCTGCGTCGCCATAGGCTTGGTCGGCTGAAGTCCGATCTTCCCGGGGGTAGGGTACTGGTGGAAATTCAGGGCTTCTTCGTCGCTGACCTTGGTCTTGTCGATGGGCATTCCGGCGTTCCGTCTCGCGGTTATTTGTCTGACAATTATAGGTTTACTTAGGGTGTTAGTATGGCAGTATAGGCTTGGGATAAACACCCTATTCCCCCTAAAACCGTCAAAAAAGGTTTTATTTCATTTCAATATCTGAAACGGAGGGCGGAATTCCGCACATAAGCCGGGCCGCCGGATGAGGACGGCCGTGGAAATCCCCGCAACAGCGCATTTCGCGTGGGTGAGGTTTGTTAACACTGATTTAAGAACGCGCATCGGGTCCGAAAACCGCTTCACACTTTTCGGGATGCGCTCTAAACCAATCCCATGAACGCGATCCCTCTATCCGAAAAAGACCTCAAGGCGCAACTCGACGGCGCGACGCCGGTGATGGCCCAGTATCTGGAGGTCAAGGCCGCCAATCCCGGCTCGCTCCTGTTCTTTCGCATGGGTGATTTTTACGAGCTGTTCTTTGAGGATGCCGAGCAGGCGGCCGGGGCCCTGTCTCTGGCGCTCACCAAGCGGGGCAAGCATAAGGGCGAAGACATCCCCATGGCCGGTGTGCCTGCCCACGCCGCCGAAGCCTATATCGCCAAGCTGATCCGCATGGGGTTCCGCGTCGCCATCTGCGACCAGCTCGAAGACCCGTCCGAAGCCAAAAAGCGCGGCTATAAGGCGGTGGTGAAACGCGGCATTACGCGCATCGTCACGCCGGGCACCCTGACCGAAGACAGTCTGCTGGAGGAGCGCGGCGCCAACCGACTGGTGGCCCTGTCACAGCGGGCGGGCGTGATGGCGCTGGCCTCGCTGGAACTGTCCACGGGTGAGGTGGAGTGTCTGGAGCTGACGCCGGAGACGCTGGGCACGCACCTGTCGGCCCTGCGGCCCTCCGAAAGCCTTGTGTCTGACCGCCTGCTTCAGGATGAAAACCTCTATGCCCTGCTGAAATATTGCGGTGGGGCGATCCAGCCGCAACCGGCGTCTCTCTCCGATCCGGCGGCGGGCGAGGCGCGGTTGAAGCGGCTCTATGGCGTTGAAACGCTGGATGGGTTTGGGGCGTTTAGCCCGTCCGAACTGTCGGCGCTCGGGATGCTGGCGGCCTATATCGACCTGACGCAGGCGGGCAAGGCCCCGGTGCTCAAGGCCCCAAGAAAGGTCGCCTCTCTGGCCTATCTGGCCATCGACCCGTCCACCCGCCTCAGTCTGGAGATCGAGCGCACGCAAAAGGGCAGCCGCGAAGGCTCGCTGATGTCTGCCATCGACCGCACCATCACCTCCGGTGGCTCCCGCCTTCTGGCGGCGCGTCTGTCGCGCCCGCTGAACAACCCGGTCGAGATCAATCGCCGACTGGACGCCGTGCAGTGGTTCCTGGCTCAGCGGTCGCTGCGTCAGGAGGTGCGCGGTCGTCTGCGCGGTATGAGCGATATGGCGCGCGCCCTGTCGCGGCTGGGTCTGGGGCGCGGGGGGCCGCGGGATCTGAAGGTCATCCGCGACTGCCTCGATCTGGCCAGAGATATGGTCGGCCTGTTGCAGCCCAATGACCCGGAAACCCGGCTCGACCCTGACTGGCCCGCTGAAATTCATGCCCATGTCGAGGCCCTGACGGCGTCGGAAAACGTGCTGGACCTGTTGTTCAAGCTCGACATGGCGCTGGTCGATGAGCCGCCCCTTACGACGCGCGATGGGGGTTTCATCAAGCCCGGCTACAACAGCCATCTTCAGGACGCCATCAGCCTGCGCAACGACTCGCGTCAGATCATTCTGCGCATGGAGTCCGACCTCCAGCAGGAAACCGGCCTGCCGCTGAAGATCAAATACAATGCGGTTCTGGGCTATTTCATCGAATTGACGGCCAAACAGGCCGAGGCTTTGAGCGACGCCCATCGTCAGCGCTTTATCCATCGTCAGACGCTGGCGAACCAGATGCGTTTTTCGACGCCGGACCTGATCGATCTTGACGCGCGCATCGCCCGCGCCGGGTCCGATGCGCTCAATCTCGAACTGGCCATTTTCGAGGACCTGCGCGAGGAGGTCCGCCGCAACGCCCATCCATTGCAGGATATGTTCGACGCTTTCTGCGCGCTGGATGTTGCCGCCGCCGCGGCCGAATGGGCCGAAGACCTTGAAGCGACCCGTCCCGTAGTGGACGACAGCCTTGTCTTTGATGCCAGGGGGGCGCGTCACCCGGTCGTGGTGGCGGCCCTGCGCGCCGAAGGCAAGCCGTTCACGCCCAATGATTGCTGCCTTGATGCGTCGGGTCAGAGCGGGCCACGGCTCGACCTCGTGACGGGGCCGAACATGGCCGGTAAATCGACCTTCCTGCGCCAGAACGCCCTGCTGGTGATCATGGCACAGGCCGGTCTGTTCGTTCCGGCCGCGTCCTTCCGGCTGGGTGTGGTCGATCGCCTCTTTTCGCGCGTTGGGGCCGGTGACGATCTGGCGCAGGGGCGTTCGACCTTCATGATGGAGATGGTTGAAACCGCGGCCATCCTCACTCAGGCGACCCAGCGGTCCTTCGTTATTCTGGATGAGATCGGGCGCGGTACGGCGACCTTTGACGGTCTGGCCATCGCCTGGGCCTGCGCTGAAAATCTGCATGAGGTGGTCAAGGCCCGCGCCCTGTTCGCCACCCACTATCATGAGCTGGCACAGCTTGAATCCTTACTCGCCCATACCCACAATATCTCCATGACGGCGCGTGAGTGGAATGGCGAGCTGATCTTCCTGCACGAAGCCAAACGTGGCGCCGCGGATCGGTCCTACGGTGTGCAGGTGGCGCGTCTGGCCGGAATGCCGCCGGTAGTGGTGGCGCGCGCCAGGGACATACTGGAGCGGCTGGAGACCGATAAGGCGCATCAGCTCAAACTGGACGATCTGCCGCTGTTTGCCACGGTTCAGGCACAGGTTGTGGTTGCTGCGGTGCAAACGCCCGCTGAAACCGAGCTGGAAAAGGCGGTCAAGGGCATCAATCCGGACGACCTCAGCCCCCGCGAGGCCCTGGAAGTTATCTATCGTTTAAGGGGTTTGGTGTAATACAGGGATACGTCAATGCCGCCCGCAGGTGAACCCGCCCCCATGCTGACCAAGACCAGTCCCGCCCTGCTGAGCCACAGTATTGACGGCGCTCTGCTGCGCCGCAAACTGACCGAGGCCTATGAGGACTCGACCGGTGACGTGGCCGACCTGCGGCGCAAGGCGGTGGCTATCCTCAAGCGCGAATGGGATATGGCGCGCGAAAGCCTGCTCTCACACGTTGAGGATCACCGCGGCGGGCTATCGACGGCGCGTGAGTTGTCGAAACTGGCCGACGAAATCATCACGGCTTTGTGGGACTTTACCCTGACCCACGTCTATCGCGCGCGCAACCCGACCGAGGGTGAGCGTCTGGCGCTGGTGGCGGTGGGTGGCTACGGGCGCGGCGAACTGGCCCCCTATTCCGATCTCGACCTGCTGTTCTTGCGGGCGTGGAAGGAAACCCCGCACTCCGAAAGCGTCATCGAATTCATCCTCTATTCGCTGTGGGATCTGGGCCTGAAGGTCGGGCACGCCTCGCGCACGGTCGATGAAAGCCTCAAGATGGCGCGTGAAGACCACACGGTCATGACCGCGCTTCTCGAATACCGCCCTCTGGCCGGCGATAGCGGGCTGGTGCAGTATCTGAAAGAAAAGCTGGCGCTCGATGTCATGCGTCACGGCGCGTCTGATTTCGTGACGGCCAAGCTGGAGGAGCGCGATTTCCGTCACGCTAAGGCCGGAACGACGCGCTATGTCGTCGAACCCAATCTCAAAGAGGGCAAGGGCGGCTTACGCGACCTGCATACCCTGTTCTGGATCGCCAAATATCTGGCGGGGGCGACCCCTGCGCCGGTGCTGCGCGAAAGCCAGAAACCGCAGGCGGCGGGCGGCTGGGGTGTGCTTGATCCGCTGCTGACCGAAAAAGAGCGCACCGCCTTTGTGCAGGCCTTCGACTTCCTGTGGAAGGTACGCATCCTGATCCACATGACGGCGGGGCGCGCCGAAGAACGCCTGAGCTTCGATCTTCAGCCGGAAATCGCCCGCCGCATGGGCTATGTCGAAGCCGATGGCGAGCCGGCGGTCGAACGCTTCATGCGCCGCTATTTCCTGGTGGCCAAAGAGGTGGGGGCGCTGACCCGCATCTTCTGCACCAAGCTGGAGGCGCAGCAGACCAAGCCGCTGCAACGCTTGACGCAACTCTTCCAGTCTGGGCTTCTGTCGCTGAGCAAGCCTGAACATCCGGGCCTGATCATCGACTCCGGCCGTCTGAGCGTGCAGAGCCCGGACGTGTTCAAGAAGGCCCCGATCGCCATGTTCAAGCTATTTCGCATGGCGGACCGGCTGGAGATGGACCTGCACCCGGATGCCTTTACGGCGGTGGCGCGTAACCTCAAGCTGGTCAACGCCGCTCTGCGCCGCGACAAGGCCGTGGCCGAGGTCTTTCTGGATATACTGGTGCGTGGCAAAAACCCCTATCGCACCTTGTCTCTGATGACCGAGACGGGGCTTCTGGGGCGCTATATCC
>NZ_JAIWNX010000062.1 GCF_020217185.1 Asticcacaulis sp. | reverse complement strand
CGGCAGGTGCGCCACCCGCCTGACGCAGCATATCGTCCGCTGTAATGACGCCGATGACCCGCCCGGCCTTGTCCGTTACCGGCAGCAATTTCAGCCTGTGTTTCTGAATCAAGGCCCAGGTGTCTTCCAGAGGCGTGCCAAATTCCACATGAATGGGATTTGGCGTCATGATGTCTTTAGCCCGGATATGGTCCATCAGCCGCTGATACGCATGGCGTTCGGACAGGGTCAGCAGCTTTTCCAGATCATCGGGCGCGATGTCGATCAGCGTGTCCATCTGGCTCAGGGCGGCGGCGATGTCTTCGGCGCTGACGCGCTTGAGGCTGTTGTCCTCGGTCTTCGGAGCGGGTGCGGCGATGTGCGGATAGTTGCGGCGGGTGAGGGTGTTGAAGACAATCCCGGCGCTGACCAACAACAGCGAATTGGTGAAGGCGGGGAACAGCGCGAACCACGGGCTGGTCGTGTGGGTGAGTACGACCAGCAAGGCCATGGCCCCGCCGGGCGGGTGCAGGCTGCGCGTGGCAAACATGGCCAGAATAGCCAGGGACACAGCCAAGGAGGCCGCGATCACCGGATCGGGGATCATATGGGCGCAGATCAGACCGATGATCGCCGACACCGTATTGCCACCGATAACCGACCACGGTTGCGCCAGAGGTGAGGCCGGCACCGCAAAAACCAGCACGGCCGAAGCCCCAAGCGGGGCCACCAGCCACGGCGACAGGCCCAGCGGCGCGGCGATCAGCAGGCTGATCAGGGCAGTGAAACCGATGCCGAGACACGCCCCCAGACCGCTGCGCATCCGCTCCAGCCCCGAAACCGGCAGCGGTTTGGGCTTAAGGGCATCGAGCCAGAGTTTGAGCGCTGGTGTCATGGATTTGGCTGAGAAAATCACGAAAGGTCTTCGCTGAGAAGGACACGGAGGATACCTCACTCACGAAGGTGAGTATACGTCATGCCCTTGGGACGCTTAAACTTCAAGCGCTCTGATTTTTGTGTCTTTTCGTGTTTTTCGTGGCCAATTTTACTCTGACCGGAAAATCAGTGCTGGCTTTCGGGCAGGCGCACGATCAGGCCGTTCAGCGCCTCGGTGACGCGGATCTGGCATGAGAGGCGCGAGGTCGGCTCAACATCCTGCGCGAAATCGAGCATGGACTCTTCCATCACCGACGGGCCGCCGGTTTTGTCAAACCACTGCGGATCGACATAGACGTGGCAGGTGGCGCAGGCACAGGCCCCGCCGCAGTCAGCGTCGATACCGGGAATATTGTGCTTGATCGCCCCTTCCATGACCGAGTTGCCAGTCTTGACCTCGATCTCGTGGGTTTTGCCGTTGGATTCGATATAGGTGATCTTGGGCATAGGGGGCCATTTCAAATGCACAGAGCGATGTGCGAAAAAGTGTAATCGGTTTTTCGCAAAAACATCGCGACCAAACTAAACCCGAGAGCCGAAGCAAAAGCCTCGGCTCTCGAAATAGAAAGCAAAAATTTGCGACGAGCCGTCTCTAGCAAATTTTTTCGATATAGGAAGGGGCACATGGGGGAAACGCTGTTTCCCCCATGATTACTTCGCCGGCATCATCTTCTTGATTTCAGCGATGGCCTTGGCCGGGTTTAGACCCTTGGGGCAGACCTGCGCACAGTTCATGATGGTGTGGCAGCGGTACAGCTTGAAGGGGTCTTCCAGCGATTCCAGACGCTTCTTGGTGTGATCGTCGCGCGAGTCGGCGATCCAGCGATAGGCCTGAAGCAGGGCCGCCGGGCCCAGATACTTGTCCTGATTCCACCAGTAGCTGGGGCAGGAGGTCGAGCAGCAAGCGCACAGGATGCACTCATAAAGCCCATCCAGCTTGTCGCGGTTGGCCGGGCTTTGCAGGCGCTCCTTGTCCGGGTCGGGCGTCGTCGATTGCAGGTACGGCTCGATCGAGGCGTATTGCGCATAGAAGCCCGACAGGTCCGGCACGAGGTCCTTGACCACCGGCATGTGCGGCAGCGGCGAGATGGTGATTTCGCCGTTATATTCCTCATGGCCCTTGGTGCAGGCCAGAGTATTGCGGCCGCCGATATTCATGGCGCACGAACCGCAGATACCTTCGCGGCACGAGCGACGGAAGCTCAGCGTCGAATCGACATTGTTCTTGATGTAGATGAGGGCGTCGAGCACCATCGGCCCGTGGGCCTTGGCATCGACCTCATACTTGTCCCAGCGCGGGTTTTCGCCCGAATCCGGATCGAAGCGGTAGATCTTGTACACGCGCACATTCTTCGACCCCGACGGCGCCTTGTAACGCTTGCCGTTCTTGATCTGAGAGCGCTTGGGGAGAGCCAGTTCAACCATGTTCCATTCTCCCCTTAATAGACCCGCGCCTTGGGCGCGATATAGGCGATTTCGTTGGTCATCGTGTAGGTGTGGACCGGACGATAATCCGTGGTGACCTGACCCGTTTCGGTGTCGAGCCACATCAGGGTGTGCTTCATCCAGTTTTCATCATCACGGTTCGGATAGTCCTCACGGGCGTGCGCGCCGCGCGATTCCTTACGGTTCAGCGCCGAATTGACGGTGATGACGGCCTGAGCGATCAGGTTGTCGTATTCCAGGGCTTCCAGCAGATCGGTGTTCCAGATCATGCCGCGATCCTTGATGCCGATGTCCTTGGACGCCTTGAAGATTTCGTCCAGACGACGCACGCCCTGTTCCAGCGTCTCACCGGTGCGGAAGACGGCAGCGTCTTCCTGCATGGCGCGCTGCATTTTGAGGCGCAGATCGGCGGTCGGGGCCTGACCATTGGCGTTGCGGAACTTGTCGAGACGCGACAGGTGCGCTTCGACCGCCGACTTGCCGATGTCCTTGTGCGGCGTGCCGGCCTTGACCAGTTCCGGTGCGCGCTTGCCCGCCGCGCGGCCAAACACCACGAGGTCGATCAGCGAGTTGGAGCCGAGGCGGTTGGCCCCGTGCACCGAGACGCAGGCCGCTTCACCGACAGCCATCAGGCCGGGCACCACGGCATCCGGGTTGCCGTCCTTCAGCGTCACGACTTCGCCGTGATAGTTGGTCGGGATACCGCCCATATTGTAGTGGACGGTCGGGATGACCGGGATCGGCTCCTTGGTCACATCGACGCCGGCAAAGATTTTTGCCGATTCCGAGATACCCGGCAGGCGCTTGTGCAGCAGGTCGGGCGGCAGGTGGTCGAGGTGCAGGAAGATGTGGTCCTTGTGCGGCCCCACACCGCGGCCTTCACGGATTTCCATGGTCATGGAGCGCGAAACGACGTCGCGCGAAGCGAGGTCCTTGGCCGAAGGGGCGTAGCGTTCCATGAAGCGTTCACCGGCCGAATTGGTCAGGTAACCGCCTTCGCCGCGCGCGCCTTCGGTGATCAGACAGCCCGAACCGTAGATGCCGGTCGGGTGGAACTGCACGAACTCAAGGTCTTGCAGCGGCAGACCGGCGCGCAACACCATGCCGCCACCGTCGCCGGTGCAGGTATGGGCCGAAGTCGCCGAGAAGTAGGCGCGGCCATAGCCGCCAGTGGCGAGGATGACCAGGTGCGCGCGGAAGACGTGGATGGTGCCGTCGTCCAGCTTCCAGCAGGTGACGCCACGGCAGACGCCGTCATCCATGATCAGGTCGAGCGCGAAATATTCGATGAAGAATTCAACGTCTTCTTTCAGCGACTGACCATACAGGGTGTGCAGCATGGCGTGACCGGTACGGTCGGCAGCGGCGCAGGTGCGCTGCACCGGGCCTTCGCCGAAATTCTTGGTCATGCCGCCGAACGGACGCTGATAGATCTTGCCGTCTTCGGTACGCGAGAAGGGCACGCCCCAGTGTTCCAGCTCATAGACGGCGTCCGGCGCGTTGCGGACGAGGTATTCGATGGCGTCCTGATCGCCCAGCCAGTCCGACCCCTTGACGGTGTCGTACATGTGCCACTGCCACTTGTCTTCGCCCATATTGCCGAGCGAAGCGGCGACGCCACCTTGCGCAGCAACCGTGTGCGAGCGGGTCGGGAAGACCTTGGTGATACAGGCCGTCTTGAGGCCCGACTGACCGCAGCCCAGAGCGGCGCGAAGGCCTGCGCCACCGGCCCCTACGACCACCACGTCATATTCGTGTTCAATGATCTTGTAGGTCATGGGTTACGCCTTAAAAGCCAGATAGATGCCGCCCAGCGCCACAGCGAGAACAGCCAGACAGAAGAGGAGGTTGAGAAGGCGCAGCGCGCGTGAGTTCGGGAAGTAGTCCAGAACATTGGCGTTCAGGCCCATATAGGTGTGCCACATGGTGATCACGAAGGTCGCGGCCAGAAGCCCGGCATTGAGCGGCACCTTTACGAAGGCCAGCGCCGCCTCATAGCCCTGATTGGCCAGACCGAAGGCGCTCCAGGCAGCCCACAGGGTCAGGAAAAACAGGGCGACCGAGGTCCAGCGTTCCGCCAGCCATTCACCCGCGCCGTGCTTTTCGGACTTTTTCCAGTCCTTGGCCGAGCGTTGTTTCAGATAGGAGTCAACCATTACAGTACCACCTTGCCCGTAGCGAACAGAACGGCCCAGAAGGCCAGCGTCAGGGCAATACCGCCCAGCAGCGACCACCAGGCCAGCGCATTGGCCGACGAAATCCTGAAGCCCAGACCCATGTCCCAGATCAGATGGCGCAGACCACCGGTCAGGTGGATAAAGCCCGCCAGCGTCAGGCCGAACCACACGAACAGGCCGAAGGGCGACGCCGCAAACGACAGGAACAGCGTGTAGGCCTCAGGGCAGTGGCCCGATGCCGTCAGGCCGATGGCCAGAAGCCACGCCGCGACCATGACCGCGCCCACGACCGAGGCAATGCCGGTCGCCCGGTGCAGGATCGAGGTGAACATGGTGATGTGGAATTTCCACACCTGAAGGTGCGGAGAGAGCGGACGATAGGCCGCTTCGGTGGACGGAGGCTTTGACATGTGCTTGCGTGGCCCTGATATACCCGGTGTGTGCAATGCGAGGCTTGTACGCGCAGGCCCCACTTGTGGATGCACGGAAAAGGTTAAGTTTCCGCGTCTTCGGGGGCTTTTTAGACCCTGACGTCCCTGTGTCAACATAGCGCATGGTCAGGGGGGTGTTTTTTGCGCCCGCGAAGGCTTTTCAGACACGTATGTCGCCCGAAAAAGAGAAAACCAGATCGTACGTTAGCGATATTGTGAGCGGTTCACAAACGCGCCATCGTGACATATTGCCGCATTTCGGCCTCGGTTGGTCGCTTAGATTTGGGTAAGGGGGGATAATTTCGCCTTTTTGGCGAACAGACTTCCGTCTCCCCTGCGTTAGAGAGTGTAGTTCAGGTGTTTTTCAGCGTGACCCGTTTGCCTATGCGCCATCCCCTTCTCAAGGTTCTGCTTCTGTCTTCGGCCCTCACCCTGCCGGTGGCGTCCGCTCAGGCCGGTACAGCCGCCGCCACCGCACGTGTCACGGCTCGCGCCGATGAGGCCGCTTCTGCCGCCAAAGGTGAGACAAAGACAAAGACCGAGACGAAGGCGACGCCCAAATCGGCCAAAACGGCGGACGCGGCCAAAACGCAGGGCAACGCCAATAGCAAGACGGGCACGGCCAAGGTCAGCGAGAACGAAAAGCCGTCGGCAAAGTCAAAGGCCTCAGCGAAAACAAAGACCGCTGAGAAGGACGAGACGGACTCGAAAAAGGGAAAGACGGCGCAGAGCGGTAAGCCGAGCGGCAAATCGAAGCCGACGCAAACAGCCGATGCCGAAGCGAAAAAATCGACAGCCTCCAAAACCGCCAAAAAGACGGATACCGTCAAAAACGACGAAAAGGTCACCGCGACGGCTTCGGCCAAGGGGACGCCCTATGTCATTCCGGACAAGGGCGACAAGTACGACAGCCGCACGAGCGGCACCCTGAGCGCCCCTGCGAAAACCGTTGCCAAGACCCCCGCCCCCAAACCGGCAGACAAGACCGTAGCGCAGACGACGCCAACTCCAAAACCCAGGCCTGCGACGCCCCCCGCCACAACGGCCGCGTCAGCGCTGACCACCGACGCCGGTAAGGCGGTCGATGATCTGTTCGGTGCCAGGATCAAGGTGGACGGTCAACCCGTACCCCACAATCCAACGCCCACATCTGTGGCCTCATCGGAAACCGTAAAGCCTGCGCCGAAGACCGAAGACAAGCTGGACCTTCCGACGGCCCCCATCCCCTATCAGGCGACGGTAAAGCCCGAAACCGCGCCCGTCCCCAAGGCTGACCTCAATGCCACCCTGACCGCCGAAAAGGTCGAGCCGCGCACGGTCAGCCCGCCGACGCCGGACAAGGCCGCCGAGGTCGTGGCGGCGACCTCCCTGCCGGTCACCCCCTCACCCACCCCCGCCGATGCCCCGACTCTGAGTGTGCCCGAAGCGGTGCGCCAACCCGTTGAAGCGCCTACCGCACCGCGCAATCTGGCTGCGGTGACGGTCGATGCCTACGCCCGCGATTACGAAGGCCAGAAGACCGGTGCGGAGATGCGCTACGATTCCAGCATCCGTTCCGGGCTTCTGGCGCGCCAGAGCCGGGCGGGCGATCTGGAAGGCAACTGGCTGGTGTCGTCGCTCACGGGGGACAAGCTGGTGTCGCTGGCCCTGCGCGGCGGCGGCGCTCAGGTGGATGGGGCGTGGCGCTCACTGCAAGGCGGGGTGGGTCTTAACCGCTCCGGCCTGATCGAAAGCGCCATGCAAGCCGATGACCGCCTGACGCTCGACTATCAGTCGGGCTCCTCCCGAGGGCGCTATCGCCTCGATCTGCGCCGCGAACCCGACGGTCGCTGGCGTGGTCAGATGATCGACCCCGCCGGCACCGCCACTCCGGTGGTCATGCAGGCACAATAAGGGATTTGAGCGCCTCTACCACCTCTGCCTTCTGGGCCGGGGCAAAGGCTTCCGGCGTGCCATACCCCCAGACCGGGCCGGGCCAGGCCGCGTCCTGCGGGTGGCGGGCAATCACATGGATATGCAGTTGCGCGACAATATTGCCGAGATTGGCGATGTTGAGCTTGCTGACCGGCTGCCCCATCACCTCCGCCGCGCGGCGCACCATCTGTTCGGCCACATGCAAATCAGCGCGTAGCTGGGCGTGCTCGGCCTCGCTCAGCTCAGTCAGTTCCGTCAGGCCCGCCCGGCGCGGCAGAAGCACCAGCCACGGGAAGCGCGCATCTTTTTGCAGACGCACCTGACACAGGCTCAGCTCGCCAATCCAGACGGAGGCGGCTTCGATGCGCGGATCAACGGTAAACTCAGCCATTGGTCGGTCTTTCGCAGGCGAATAAGGCAAAATATTAAGGCCTCCTCTGTATAGCCCCTGCGGGATTTGCGCATCACATTTCATAATGTTGCAGCGCATGGTCTTGCGAAGCCTCGTTAACGGGTTTAGAGGGCCGTTAATCTTTGTCACCCCCTGCGGGTTCAGATGGAAAAGGGAATGCTTATGGCACGCGCCAAAATTGCTTTGATCGGTTCGGGTATGATCGGGGGCACGCTGGCCCATATCGCCGCGCGTGAGGAACTGGGCGATGTCGTCCTGTTCGACATCACCGAAGGTGTGCCGCAGGGTAAGGCTCTGGACATCGCCGAAGCCTCGGCCGTGTTCGGTAAGGACGTCGCGCTTAAGGGCGCCAACGACTATGCCGATATCGCCGGTGCCGACGTCTGCATCGTCACCGCCGGCGTGCCGCGCAAGCCGGGCATGAGCCGCGACGACCTGCTGGGTATCAACCTGAAGGTCATGAAGGCCGTCGGCGAAGGCATCAAGCAATACGCCCCGAATGCCTTTGTCATCTGCATCACCAACCCGCTCGACGCCATGGTGTGGGCGCTGCAAAAGTTCTCCGGCCTGCCGACCTCGAAGGTCATCGGCATGGCGGGCGTGCTCGACTCGGCGCGCTTTGCCTACTTCCTGGCTGAAAAGACCGGTATCTCGGTCGAAGACATCCACGCCTGGACGCTGGGCGGCCACGGTGACGACATGGTCCCGATGGTGCGTCACTCGACCGTTGGCGGCCTGCCTCTGCCGGACGCCGTGAAGGCCGGCTTCCTGTCGCAGGACGAGCTGGACGCCATCGTGAAGCGCACCCGTGGCGGTGGCGGCGAAATCGTCGCCCTCTTGAAGACCGGCTCGGCCTTCTACGCCCCGGCGGAATCGGCCATCGCCATGGCCACCTCCTACCTGAAGGACAAGAAGCGCGTCCTGCCGTGCGCCGCCTACCTGACGGGTCAGTATGGCCTGAACGACCTCTATGTCGGGGTGCCGGTGCTGATCGGTAAGGACGGTGCGGAAAAGGTCATCGAGTTCACCACGAACGACGAAGAAAAGGCCATGTTCGCCAAGTCGGTGGACAGCGTGAAGGGCCTGATCGAAGCCTGTAAGGCGATCGACCCGTCGCTGGCCTAAGCCTCGGAAAACCGATTTTCCGAAATCAGAAAGGGTCTCTTCGGAGGCCCTTTTTTGTTACCTGCTATTCGGATAACCGATTTGTCACTGGCAAGGGCCGGTTGCTGGGGTTAAGTCGGGAGCATGACCCGTTTGCCCACCACCTCGCCGCTTGGCCCGACGCTTGACACGCCGCGCCTGATCCTCCGCCCACCCGTCGCTGAGGATTTTCCGGCCTTTTGTGCGTTTCAGTCCGATGAGAAGGTCATGACGCATCTGGGCGGCGTTACGCCGGATGCCGTGACCTGGCGGGTGACGCGCGCCATCGCCGGGGCGTGGGCGCTCGACGGCTTTCACATGTTCAGCGTTCTGGAAAAGGCAACCGGTGAGTGGGTGGGACGCATCGGGCCTCTCTATCCCTATCAGTGGCCCGCCCGCGAAGTCGGCTGGGGCCTGTTGTCTTCGGCACAGGGCAAGGGCTACGCCACCGAAGCGGCGGCCGCCTGCATCGACTATGTGTTCGAGGTTCTGGGCTGGGATGACGTGATCCACACCATCGCGCCCGACAATATCGGCTCTCAGCGCGTGGCGCAGGCTCTGGGGTCATCCAACCGCGGACCGGGCCGCCTGCCGCCCCCCTATGCCGATGTGGCGGTCGATATCTGGGGGCAGACCCCCGCCGAATGGGCCGAAAACCGCCAGCGGTTTCGTTAAAAGGCGCAGAGCCCTTTGACACGCCAGAGGCTTAACACGCGCCAAGTGCAAAATTATTTTTCACGCAACGCAAAAATTTCCGAAAAAAGCGCCTTTCATGGGATGACAATCGACGTTTGATGAGTCATATGGTCTGGCCCGCAGGTCCGTTGCGACCTTGCGGGCTTTTTGTCTTTCACCCCGATCAACCCCTCTCAGGCCGCCTCCGGTCACGTTCTTTTCTCAGGTGCAATCATGCGCGATTTTTACCGTATCCGGCGTCTGCCGCCTTATGTCTTCGAAGAAGTCAACAAGGTGAAGGCCCGTCTGCGCGCAGCCGGCACCGATGTGATCGACTTCGGTATGGGCAATCCCGACATGGATACGGCCCCGCATATCGTGGACAAACTGGTCGAGACGGTCAAAAAACCCAAGACACACGGCTATTCGGTGTCCAAGGGCGTGCAGGGCCTGCGCAAAGCTATGGCGGGCTATTATGAGCGCCGCTACGGCGTGAAGCTCAATCCCGATACCGAAGTCGTGGCGACACTGGGCTCCAAGGAAGGCTTTGCCAACCTGGCCATGGCCATTACCGGCCCCGGCGATACGGTCATCTGCCCCAACCCGGCCTATCCGATCCACGCCTTCGGCTTCCTGATGGCCGGTGGCGTTATCCGTCACGTCCCGGCCCTGTCTCCGGAGCAATATCTGTCGGGCATTGAGCGCGCGGTGAAGCACTCCGTGCCCACGCCGTCGGTGCTGATCGTCTCCTATCCGTCGAACCCGACGGCGCAGTGGGTTGATCTGGATTTCTACAAGGAAGTCATCCGTATCGCCGAAAAGCACGACCTGATCGTGCTGTCCGACATCGCCTATTCGGAAATCTATTTCGAAAACAACCCGCCGCC
>NZ_JAIWNX010000061.1 GCF_020217185.1 Asticcacaulis sp. | reverse complement strand
CTCCATCCTGCAGGTGGAAGGGGCCATCAAGCGCTCGGTCGAAATCAATTCGCTATCGAAGACCTATGCCATGGCTGGCTGGCGCGTCGGCATGGTCGTCGGCAATTCGGACATCTGCGCCGCACTGGCCCGCGTGAAGTCCTATCTCGATTACGGCGGCTTCACGCCGATGCAGGTGGCCGCCGCCGCCGCGCTCAACGGCCCGCAGGACAATGTTGAGGAAATCCGCAACACCTATAAGTCGCGCCGCGACGTGCTGGTCGAATCCATGAAGCGCGCCGGGTGGGATATCCCGCCGCCCCCGGCGTCGATGTTCGCCTGGGCCGAGATTCCCGATAAGTTCAAACATTTAGGCTCGATCGAATTTGCCAAGCTGCTGATCGAAGAAGCCCACGTTGCCGTCGCACCGGGCCTTGGCTTCGGTGAATATGGCGAAGGCTATGTGCGTATCGGTCTGGTCGAGAACGAACACCGCATCCGGCAAGCGGCACGTAACATCAAAAAGCTGCTGCAACCCGGTCACAAAGCGCAGGCCGCTGAATAACCTGTTGTTTAGTCCCTCGCCGGGCGGTGGCTTCGCCACCTTGGCCGCCGCCTCAATGGCGGCTTGAGCGGAATGATTCCGAAAGGCATCATTCCGCTATAGGCGGTTTATCCGTTCACGGAGACGTGAAATTCGCTTAAAGAGGGAAAACAATGGCGTTTTTCCCCCATACTTCATAGCGGACTCGTGCGTGAGCCGAATGAAGCCTTGACGCCACACGTCAAGTTTTTACCTCAGCCTTATTTGACTCCCCCGGTATTTTAGGGTTTTATTTACGTATTGTGCACTGCACATGTTTTTATAAGGGCCGGTTACAAGGCCTAATTTTTTACATACGGTTTGCGGAAAAGGGATTTTAGTCGTGATCAGCTTGCAATTCGACATAGCCAGCCCCTCTGAACAAGACGCCTTTTTCGGTGCTTTCTTCAAGTTTGTCGAGGCTGCCTCGCTGCAGGATGCCGACTCCATTTCGATCCATTCCGACACCAAGGAAACCGGCATGGTCAAGGTGGTGAACTTCGCCGACCAGAGCCTCGCTGATCAGTTTGAAACCTACTGGCAGCAACGCCGCCGCTGGCTGGGGCTTTAAGCGGTAGCCGCCATAGGCTAAGCAGAGCGCATGTCAATCCTGCGCCGCCTGCCTCTCAAATATCGTCTGCCGCTAATTCATGGTGGTCTGGAAGCCATCGCTCTGACGCGCATGGGTCACTGGCCGCGTGCAGACAGACTGTCGTCAGGCCCTCTGGTTGTCTCCGGTTTTTTCAATGAAAGTCAGGGCATAGGCCGGGGGGGACGCCTGACCGCCGATGCGTTCGAAGCCGCCGGCTACGCGGTCATACGCCACGACCTGCGCCCCTGTTTCCGCCATATCCTCGATCAAAAGGCGGTCCTGCCCGGCAAGGGCGGCGTCTGGCTGATCCATGCCAATGCGCCGGAAACTCTGGTGGCGCTGATGACGCACCGGTCTGATCAATGGCGCGACCGCTACCGCATCGGCTACTGGGCGTGGGAAACGCCGCTCGCCCCGCCGCAGTGGGCGCGCCTGGTGCGCTGGCTGCACGAGGTATGGACACCCAGTGCCTATGTGGCTGAGGCGCTGGCGGCGGCCTTGCGCGCCGAGGGTCTGGACGATCTGTGCGGGCGGCTGCGCGTCATGCCTCACCCCCTGCTCTCCGCGCCGCCGCAGGCCGACTGCGCGCGTTTCGGTCTCAGCCCGGATCGTTGTGAAGTCTTGAGCCTGTTCGATGTCAATTCATCGCCTGCGCGGAAGAACCCGTGGGCGTCGATTGAAGCGTGGCTTATGGCGTTTCCGGAGCCCCCGGCTCATGCGGCCCTGACGCTGAAAGCCTCCTGTCTGGATACCGCCACACAGACCCGACTAACCGAACGGATCGCTAACCGTCCGGATATTCGCCTGTTGTCCGAACGCCTGAGCGACGAAGACATGGACCGGCTGATGGCCTCGGTCGATATTTTCCTGTCCCTGCACCGGGCCGAAGGGTTCGGCCTCGGTCTGCTGGAAGCGATGAACGCCGGTGTCGCCGTGATCGCCACCGAAGGTACGGGCAATGATTTCCTCACCCCGGACAATGGCTATCCGGTCCCGGCGCGTCCGGTGCCGCTCGATGATCCGGACGGCCCCTACAGCGCCTTGCCGCGCAATCCGGCGCAGGTGTGGGCCGAACCCGATATACAGGCAGCAGCAGACAGTCTGCGCCGTCTGGTGTCCGACCCCACAGCCCGCGCTTCAAAAAGAGCGGCCGCCCGCGCCACGCCCGCACGGCTAAGCGCCCGCTGGTCCGCCGAGGCGCTGAAAGTCCATGATTTCAACAGGTGGCTTGACTCTTAGGGGCTGAGCCGTCATAGGAACGCAACATTCAGGCGACCCACGCCTTTTGCACACCAAACCTCTCAGGTCACGACCCCGATCGCAGCTATCGGACGGGGACCGGAGGCTCCCCGACGACGCGTTGCGTTCTCGGGGTCTTTTTGTTTTGCGAAAGGCACGGTCCCGATACCGATTTATAGGGCAATAGAAGCATGTTCGACTCGCTGAACGAGCGCTTATCCGGTCTGTTCGACCGTCTGGGTGGCCGCGGCGTCCTTTCGGAAAAGGACGTTGACGAAGCCCTGCGCGAAGTCCGCGTCGCCCTGCTCGACGCCGACGTCGCCCTGCCGGTCGTGCGTCAGTTCATGACCAAGGCGCGCGAACTGGCCGCCGGGGAAGCCATCATCAAGGCGGTCAAACCCGCCGATCAGGTGGTGAAGATCGTCTATGACGGCCTGATCGACATGCTGGGCGGCGAGGAGCCGACCCCGATCGATCTCGCCGCCGTGCCGCCCGCCGTCATCCTGATGGCCGGTCTGCAAGGGTCGGGTAAGACCACCACCTCGGCCAAGCTGGCGCTGCGCCTGTCGAAGTTTGAGCGCAAGAAGGTCATGATGGCCTCGCTCGATACCCGCCGCCCCGCCGCCATGGAGCAGTTGAAACTGCTGGGCGAACAGGTGGGCGTCGATGTGCTGCCGATTATCGCCGGTCAAAGCGCGGTGGAAATCACCCGCCGCGCCCTGCAATCAGCCAAACTTCAGGGCTATGACGTCCTGATCCTCGACACCGCTGGTCGCACGACGCTGGACGAAGCCCTGATGGCCGAAGCGGCCGAGATCGCCAGCCTCTCGAACCCGGTCGAAACCTTCCTGGTGGCCGACTCGCTGACCGGTCAGGACGCGGTACGTACCGCCGAAGCCTTCCATGCCCGCCTGCCACTGACCGGTCTGATCCTCACCCGCGTGGACGGCGACGGACGCGGCGGGGCCATGCTGTCCATGCGCGCCGTCACCGGTCTGCCGATCAAGTTCACCGGTTCGGGTGAAAAGGTCGATGCGCTGGATGTCTTCGACGCCCGCCGTATCGCCGGCCGTATTCTGGGTCAGGGCGACGTGGTGGCTCTGGTCGAAAAGGCGGCGCAGGAACTGGACGCCGCCAAGGCCGAACAGATGGCCAAGAAACTGTCCAAGGGGCAGTTCGACCTCAACGACCTTGCCGATCAGCTCGGTCAGATGAAGCGCATGGGCGGCATGACCGGCATTATGGGCCTGCTGCCCGGCGTGCAGAAGGTCAAGAAGCAGATGGACGAGATGAACATCTCGGACAAAATGTTCGACCGTCAGATCGCCATCATCTCCTCCATGACCAAGCTGGAGCGCAAAAAGCCCGACCTGCTCAATGCGTCGCGCAAGCGCCGTATCGCCGCCGGGGCCGGGGTCGATGTGGCGGAAATCAACCGCCTTCTGAAACAGCACCGTCAGATGGCCGACGTCTTCAAGATGATGGCCCGTAACGGCGGTAAGGGCATGGGCAATATGGCCAAGATGCTGGGGCTGGGGAACATGCCCAACATGGCCCAGATGCAGCAGATGGGCAAAAAGCTCGAAAACAACCCCGCCATCGGCGACAATATGGGCGCCGATTTCGAGCGCCTGAAGCAACTCGGCGCTGGCAAACTTCCCAACATGCCCAATGGTCTTCCTAATGGCCTGCCCGGCCTGCCGGGGCTCGGCAACTCCCTTCCGGGGCTGGGCGGGGCTAACCCGTTCGACCCCAAAAAGAAATAACCCCCTCACTCGAAACTCAGCCTATCAAAGGATCTTATCATGCTGAAAATTCGTCTGGCCCGCGGTGGCTCCAAGAAGCGCCCGTACTACCACATCGTCATCGCTGATGCCGCCGCCCCGCGCGACGGTAAGTTCATCGCCAAGGTCGGTTCGTATAACCCGATGCTGTCGAAGGACGATGCCAACCGCGTCACCCTGAAGACCGAAGTCATCGCCGACTGGCTCAAGAAGGGCGCTCAGCCGACCGACCGCGTCGCGCGCTTCCTGTCGAAGGAAGGTCTCGTGAAGTGGGAACACGGCAACAACCCGCAAAAGGGTACGCCGGGCAAGAAGGCTCAGGAACGCGCCGCCGAGCGCGCTCAGCGCGAGCAGGACCGTCTGGACGCCGAAGCCGCTGCCAAGGCCGAAGCCGAAGCCGCGGCTGCCGCTCCGGCCGCTGAAGAAGCCCCCGCTGAGGAAGCTTCGGAAGGCTAATCGCTTCTTGGCGACTGAAATGAGAAAGGCCGGAGCTTCGCGCTCCGGCCTTTTTTGTTTTTGCACGCCTTATACCTCACCAACGCGTTGGGGAGGAGGACCGCACGAGCCGCCAAAGGCGGCGAGATGTGGGGCGGTGGGGGTCTTGGATCGCGCTCGCTGCGCCGTGCCTACGGCGTCTTGCGCATATCGAACGATCCCCCGGATCGTTCGATTGCTCACCCCGCTATGGCCCCGATGATCTGATCGACCACGGCGCGCACCTGAGCCGCATCGTCGCCTTCGGCCATCACTCGGATCAGCGGTTCGGTGCCCGATGGGCGCACCAGCACGCGACCCGTGCCCTTCAGTGTCGCTTCGCCATCGGCAATGGCCTGCTTGACGTCTTCGCGGTTCAACGGGCTGTCGCCGGTAAAGCGCACATTCTTCAGCAACTGCGGCACCGGCTCAAACTGACGCGCCAGCTCGCTCATCGGGCGGCCGCTTTCGACCAGCACGGCCAGCACCTGAAGCGCGGCGATCAGGCCGTCACCCGTCGTTGCGTGGTCCAGCATGATGACGTGGCCTGACTGTTCACCGCCCAGATTGAAGCCGCCTTCGCGCATCTTTTCCATCACATAGCGGTCGCCGACCTTGGTGCGCTCCAGCGTCAGGCCCTTCGAAGCCATCAGGCGCTCAAGGCCCAGATTCGACATCACAGTGGCCACCAAACCCCCGCCCTTGAGCTGACCCTTGGCGGCCAGACTGGTGGCGATGATGGCCATGATCTGGTCGCCATCGACAATCGTGCCCTTTTCATCGCAGATAACCAGACGATCGGCGTCACCATCGAGCGCAATACCGATATCGGCGCGCAGCTCCTTGACCTTTTCGGCCATGGCCTGCGGCTGGGTCGAGCCGCACTTTTCATTGATATTCATGCCATCCGGCGACACGCCCAGGCAAAAGATTTCCGCGCCCAACTCATAAAGCGTGGTCGGGGCCACCTTATAGGCCGCGCCATTGGCGCAGTCGATAACGATGCGCAGCCCTTTGAGCAGCAGGTTCTTGGGGAAGGTCGCCTTGGCGATTTCGACATAGCGATACTGCGCATCATCGACGCGCTGCACGCGACCGAGATATTGCGGATCGGCAATGCCGTCCAGAATATTGCCGTCCATGCGCGCTTCGATGGCCAGTTCCACCTCGTCCGACAGCTTGTAGCCATCCGGTCCAAACAGCTTGATGCCATTATCATAATAGGGGTTGTGCGAGGCCGAGATCATCACCCCCAGATCGGCGCGCATCGAACGCGTCATCATAGCCACACCCGGTGTCGGCAGCGGGCCGAACAGGCGCACGTCCATGCCGACCGACGTAAACCCGGCCACCAACGCCGGTTCGATCATATAGCCTGACAGGCGCGTATCCTTGCCGATCACCGCCAGATGCCGGCGATTGTCCGAAGACATGAACATCTTGCCCGCCGCCATACCGACGCGGTAGGCGACTTCGGCGGTCATGGGGAAGCTGTTGACGCGGCCCCGGATACCATCGGTGCCGAAATATTTGCGGGTGCGGTTCAGGGTGCTCATATGCGAAGCCATCAGGTCGTTAGGGTTTTTGATCGGGTTGAAGCCATAGAGGGCCAGGGTGTCACGAAAACTGGCCATGCGGGCGGTCGTCAGGGCGACAAACGCCGCCTCCAGCTTATCGACAGTTTCGGCGCGCGGGGCCTTGGTCTGACCGCTCAGGGCGCGAAACAACGATGACGGCGCAATGCCTGCCGCCTCGGCCACGTCCTTGATGGAAATGCCCGTGGCCCCCAGCGCCGCCTGTAGCTTTTCCCACTTGTTTTCACTCATTGGCCAGACTCTGTATCGGGATTGGCGTCCGGTTACAGACCGAAACGCAATGTGTTAATAGCAAATTTACCGTGTTTTGGACGCAAACGTCTTAAAATACGGCTTTCGTGACCCTTTTAAGGCCAGAGGTTTAACGCGTTGTGAAATAATTTCATAGCATTTTAAAAATCTGTCTGCTACTCAAAACACGCAAATAGCCTCTCCCCTTGTTATGGAGCCTTGTCCATGTGCGGCATTATCGGTGTTATCGGCCTGTCCGAAGCGGCCCCGCGCCTGATCGAAAGCCTGCGTCGCCTCGAATATCGCGGCTATGATTCCGCCGGTATCGCGGTCGTCACAGAGGCAGGCACGCAACGCCGACGCGCGGCAGGCAAGATCCGCCAACTGGAGGCCGTGGTTGAAGAGACGCCGCTGTCGGGGCAGGTCGGTATCGGCCATACGCGCTGGGCCACGCACGGCGCGCCGACGGTGGCCAATGCCCACCCGCACACCTCCGGCCCGGTCACCGTCGTGCACAATGGCATTATCGAGAATTTTGCCGAGCTGAAGGCCGAGTTAATCGCCGCTGGCCATGTGTTCAGCTCCGACACCGACACCGAAGTGATCGCGCATCTGTTTGATGCGACGCTGAAAAGCGGGCTCAAGGCCAAGGACGCCTTCAAGGCCGTTCTGGACCGCCTGAACGGGGCCTATGCGCTGGCGATTATCGTCGAAGGCGAAGACCGCACCCTGTTCGGCGCGCGTCGTGGCTCACCGCTGGTCGTTGGCTGGGGCGAAGGTGAAATGTTCCTGGGTTCCGACGCGCTGGCGGTCGGGCCGTTCACCAACCGCGTCACCTATCTGGAAGAAGGCGACTGGGTGGTTCTTACTCAGGACGCCGCCGACATCCATGACGCCAGAGGTTTCCGCGTCAACCGCCCCATCACCACCGTTTCGGCTTCGGCGGCGCTGGTGGAAAAGGGGGCCTATCGTCACTTCATGGAAAAGGAAGTGCACGAGCAGCCCGAAAGCGTGCAGCGCACCCTCTCGGCCTATCTCGATCCGGTGGCCAAGTCAGCGCGCGCCGAGATCAAGGCCGCCATCGACTTCAATAGCGTCGCGCGCATTCAGATTATCGCCTGCGGCACCGCCTATTATGCCGGCTGCATAGCCAAATACGCCTTTGAAAAGGTCGCAGGCCTGCCCGTCGATGTCGAAGTGGCCTCTGAATTCCGCTACCGCACCCCGGCCATGACGCCCGGCACGCTGGGTCTGGCCGTGTCGCAATCCGGCGAAACCGCCGACACCCTGGCGGCGCTGCGCTGGTGCAAGGCCGAGGGTTTGAAAACCGCCGCCCTCGTCAATGTGCACACCTCGACCATGGCGCGCGAAGCCGACCTGATGTGGCCCACCCACGCCGGGCCGGAAATCGGCGTGGCCTCGACCAAGGCCTTCACGGCGCAGGTCGCCGCGCTCCTGTCTCTGGCCGTCGCGGCCGCCGCGCAACGCGGTCGTATCGACGCCACGGAAGAGGCGCGTCTGGTGCAATGCCTGCTGGAAACCTCCGGCCTGATCGCCGAAGCCCTGCTGATGGACCCGGATGTGCAGCGCATCACCTACGAACTGTCGAAGGCGCGCGACGTCATCTATCTGGGGCGCGGGGCCATGTATCCGCTGGCGCTTGAAGGCGCGCTGAAACTCAAGGAAATCTCCTATATCCACGCCGAAGGCTACGCGGCCGGCGAACTTAAGCACGGCCCCATCGCCCTGATCGACGAAAACACGCCGGTGGTGGTCATCGCGCCGGACGACGAACTGTTTGAAAAGACAGCCTCCAACGTGCAGGAAGTCGCCGCGCGTGGTGGCCGCGTGGTGATGATCACAGACGCCCCGCAAAAGGTCCCGGCCCTGTCCGGTGACGC
Organism: Asticcacaulis sp.; assembly: GCF_020217185.1. Classification (GTDB taxonomy): domain Bacteria; phylum Pseudomonadota; class Alphaproteobacteria; order Caulobacterales; family Caulobacteraceae; genus Asticcacaulis. The sequence goes on along the minus strand of NZ_JAIWNX010000061.1, from coordinate 1,622 downwards.
CGCCAAAACGCTGAAAATCGTCAAGGGCCCGACCTGTGACCCCTTCGTTGCGCCTCTGGTCTATGCGGTGCCGATCCAGCTTCTGGCCTACCATACCGCCGTGCATAAGGGCACGGACGTAGATCAGCCGCGCAACCTCGCCAAGTCGGTGACGGTGGAATGAGGCGGTAGCCCTCTGATACGACCTCTGCTAGATTTTAGCGAGGGTATAAGGGGGATAGCCATGCAACTCTTGTCCGTCATTGGACTGATTGGCACGTTGACTGCGTTACTGACGCCATCTTCAGCATTCGCAACGCCTCCAGCCTGTGAAAAAAATGCCACTGAGGGATTACCGAAACCGCCGATTACCTTTTCCATGGAAGAGGAAAAGCAGGCTCCTAGCTTCCTCATAAAAGAAGCGCCTTTGAGGGCGCACTTTGCGATCTCTCCCCTCATCTACCCGTACAACGGGTTGAAAATGTATGGGTTTGAGCTGTCCGTCATTGTTTCGGAAGACGGACGTGTCGCCTGCGCTACGATTACGCCACCTTACAGGGCTCAGGACCCGGTCATGACCCCTCAGCGACGGGCATTCCTAGAAGACGTCGGTAACTGGCGCTTTGATCCCTATTTTTACGAAGGCAAACCCAGTCGCGTGGCTATTGCGTTCAACATTAATGAAGAAGAACAACCGCGTCAGTATCGACCTGCCCCGAAAGGCGACCCGGATCAGCTTGTCATCGTTCAGGAGAACCGCCCGTGGTTTGCCAGTTACAGCCCCTATCGGGTGGAATTGCATGGCGACGGACGTGCGGTGTATCAATCTTTTCGCAGGAATGACCCGCTGGGTCCACAGGCCTACAAGGTGGAGGCGTCAAGCGTTCGGGCCCTGCTTGAAAAGGCGAAAGCGGCAGATTTCTGGTCTCTGCGCGATACATACAGGAAATCGCCCAACGCAATCACCCATGCCTCTTCAAGCCTGTCGCTCTCTATAGTTTTGGGTGGACAGAAAAAATCCGTAACAGACTATTCAAACAACGATTCCGGTAAACCGAGGGCACTGGAGACACTGCATCAGGAGGTTATGCAGGCGGCCAATTTGAATTTTTGGGAAATACCTGGCCTTGAGACTCTTGAACAACTCAAGATCAATGGCTTCGATTTTCAGTCTGTGAAAGCGGGTCAATTCCTGATCGAAACAGCGGCGAACCCCCGCGTTGAAAATGCGGTCATTCTGTCATTGATGGACCTTGGCACACCCCTCGACCACGTCCTCTACGACAAAGATGCCGACAAGGCGCGATCTCTTCTGGACATGAGCCTAACCGCTGGTCGGGAACCCGTCGCGTATCGGCTGATCGGTTTGGGCGCATTGAAAACGAGCGGTAAAACGGATCATAACAAGGTCAATGATGCTTTTTTGGGTGCCGTAGAGTCGGGTTGTTTGGCGCTTGTCGAAATGATTTTGCCCTATAATCCGGACATCTCTTCGGATGCCGTTCTATACGTCGGACGTTCAAACGCCAAAGACGAAGATAAAATCTCTGTCCTGAAATTATTGCTGGCAAAAGGGGCGGATATCAACGGCCGGGATACAAAGGGACAGACTATTCTGCACGAAATAGCCCTGACGCCTGATT
>NZ_JAIWNX010000060.1 GCF_020217185.1 Asticcacaulis sp. | reverse complement strand
TTATAGCCTACCTGATTGAAAATGGCGCAGAATTGAATGCGATTGCCGATGACGGAAGCACGCCGCTGATGATGGCCTTTCTTGAGGACACGGCCCTTCTGATGTTGGAAAAAGGAGCCGATCCACGCATCAACAGAACCGCAGACTATCTGCGTTTCAATGTGAACCGTAATGGTTGGCTGAAGGTTGGCCGCTGGCTGACTGAGCATGGTTATGCGGATATCCTGCTCACAACTCCGGACGAAAAAGATTAGGGTCCGTTTATCTCCCTGGCCACAGAGCCCCCGGTCTTTCGCCCCTGTAATCGGAATGCTAACCCTTTTGTGTCAGGTTTGACGCAAAAGGACGCGGAGCGTGGTGCGGGAGACGATATGAACGGGCTGAGCGTAGAGATAACGACCCCCGCGCAGCTATCCGACGCAGATCGTCATCTGTGGGCCGAGGCCGTGTCTCTCAATCCGGCCCTCGACAGCCCCTATTGCACGCTGGCCTATGTCGAAGCGCTGTTCCCGGTCGTGCCTCTGGCGCGCCTTATCCGCCTCCAGCGCCATAGCCGCACTGTGGGCTTTCTGCCGCTTCAGATGCGCGGGCGGGTGGCGCAGCCGCTGGGCGCCCCCCTGACCGATTTCCATAGCCTGATCTCCCTGCCCGATGTCGGCATTGACCTGCGCGCCGTGCTGCGGGCACTGGACCTGCACCGTTTCGAAGTGGCTGGCTGGTTAGGCGCAGACAGCGCCTTCACCGCAGGCGAGGTACGTGAGCGGCTGTATGCCGATCTGTCGGGCGGGTTTGACGGCTATTATACCCAACAGCGCAGCCAGCAGAAAAAGTTCTTCCGTAACGCTGAACGCTGCCGCCGCAATCTGGACGCCGCCTATCCGCAACTGAGCTTTTCGTGGGAAGCGGCGTCCGCATCCATTATCGATTGGGTGATTACGCGAAAGCGCCATCAGTACGCCCGCACCGGCCTGCACGATGTGTTCGCCTGCGGCTGGACGCGCGAAGTTCTATACGCACTGGCGCAGCGCCAGGATAGCGATCTGCGGCTGATGGCGGGCGTCTATCGGAATGGCACGGACATTATCGCCGCCGAGATCGGCCTGTGTACCCCGGACGGCCTGCACCTGTGGTTCCCCGCCTACGATCGCAGCGCCGCGCGCCACAGCCCCGGTATCCTTTTGTCGCTCGATATCCTGAAGGCTGCCGCGTCTGAGAGCATCAAGCGCGTCGATTTCGGCTGCGCGGATGAGCCTTACAAGCTGTCCATGACCACGCACAAAACGCCCTGCTATGCCGGCTATGTGGTCAGTCAAAAGTCCATAGAGCTGCCTGCGCGCTTTGATCCCTTCCTCAAGCCGCGACTGATGATCATGCGCGCTTGCGAAGTGCACCTTGCCGGTCAGGTCCGCGCCGTTTGGCAACTGGGCCGCCGCCTCGTGACGCGGACACGTGTGGGGTTTGTGACCTTCCTGAGCCTTCTGGGGGCCATGGCCGCAGCGATGCTGGTCGCCGAAGCGATGTGATGGGTTTATCAAGGACTCTGTGCAGGACGCCTGAAGTCTTTGATGAAAGGCGTAACTAACAAGATTTTTGGGACATTGAAGACCGAAGGCTTCACGCCCTTACGGCGAAATCATAGTCTCCCGGTCCGGCCTCGATAACCATTCGGCCATTAACAATGCCCAATGACTGTGACGCGAGAGGCTTGCCGTTTTCGCGTATATTCGTTTGATTCGTAGCAGGTAAATGAACTTCGGCGCGGGTGTTGGGCGGCACACTGAGCCTGAGCCTGAAATGACCCTCCGGATTCAGGGTCCAGTCGGTTGAAATACGCCCGGATACGGCGTCATACTGCGCGCCTCCGGAAGCGACGCGGCGATCAAGTACCGGATTGAAGCGGAAACGACGGAAGCCCGGTTCGATCGGGTCAATTCCGGCAATGCGGCGATAGACAAAACCGATAACCGCCCCAAGCGCGTAGTGGTTGAAGGAGTTCATTGAGATGTCGCCAGCATCTCCATTCCAGCGCTCCCAGGTCGTTGTCGCCCCCTTCATGACCATATAGCCCCAGGAAGGGTATTCTGTGCGTAGCAACAGGTCATACACCAGTGACGCATAGCCATTGTCGGCCAGTACGTCGAGGCTGTGGGGTGTCCCAAGGAAGCCCGTAGTCAATAAACGGCCCCGACTTACAATATTGTCATGCAACCTTCCGGCCACTTCGGCCCGCAATTGCGGCGGCACAAGATTATAGCGCAACGCCAGAATGTAACCCGTCTGGGAGCCATTGCCGACGGTCCCGTCCGAATGGACAAAGGCTTTGGCAAAGGCCGCGTCGATCTTCTCCGCCAGACGCGTATAGTCCTCTAAGGCCTTCTGCCGTTTTGTCGCCTTCGCCATATCCATCATGGCCAGCGTCGAATGCTTCCACATGGCCGTCCCGATCAGGTCGGGTGGCGTCGTATGATCGCCGGGCCAGCGAGAATCGAGCGCCAGCCAGTCTCCGAAATCCCATCCGTGGCCCTTACTCCAAATGCCGTCATCGCTAAGAGCGGCGATATAGCCAATATAGGCGGACATAGCCTCCCAGTTCTGGTTTATAACCTCAGTGTCGCCGTACCGTTGCCACGTGGTCCAGGGCAGGATGACACCGGCATCCGCCCACCCGGGTGAGGCCTCATTAGGAGCCGTATCGCGCATGCTGTTAGGCGAGATAAAGGCAAAAGCCCCATTCGGCCACTGGGCATCACGGACGTCAGCCATCCAGCGCTGCGTAAAGGTGCTGACATCCATATTAAAGGCCGCCGCGTCCCAAAAGACATGCGCATCCCCCATCCATCCCAAGCGTTCGTCGCGTTGAGGACAGTCCGTAGGAATGCCCATAAAATTCGACTTCTGACTCCACAGGCTGTTTTGCCAAAGGGTCTGAATAATTGGATGGCCGATGCGCAGATGCCCGGTTCTTGATGTGTCGCTGTGGATGACGACGCCCATAACGTCATCAGGCGTCGGCGCGTTTGATAAGCCGGAGATTTCGACATATCGAAAACCATGATAGGTGAAGCGCGGCTCCCAGACTTCACCCGCCGGGTCGCCCTTCAGCACATAGGTATCTGTGGCAAGTGCGGCTCTCAGATTGGCTTGATCAACACTGCCGTCGGGTTTGAGTATTTCGGCAAACTTCAAGGTCACCTTTTGCCCGGCGATGCCCTTTACTCTTATTTTCGCCCAGCCCGCAAAGTTCTGGCCAAAATCAACCACCCAGCTCCCGTTAACAGCTTTAAGGGATTTCGCCTTCAACAGGCCCATGCGTCGTATTGGCGGGCTTACGGTCGGCTGAAGCTTTGCGGTCACCGACGGGGCAATCGCCACAGGCGACCACTTCGCGTCCGGGTGAAACCCTGGCGCGGCCCAACCGGGCTGCTCACGACGCGCATCATAGTCTTCGCCGTCATATATATCTGACTTGAGGATAGGAGAGGCACTGATCATCCAGCTCTGATCCGTGACGACGCGCTCAACCCTACCGCTTGAGTAGGTCAGTTCCAACTGAGCCATAAAGCGCAGGGGCGGATTGCCAAAAGCAAAACGACCCTGAGGTGACGTATAACTGCCATACCAGCCATCGGCGACCATGGCACCGATAACATTTGCCCCGCGTCCGACCATGTTTGTCACATCAAAGACGCGGTAAAGGATGCGTTTGGAGAAGTCCATGGATTCGGGGGCCAGCAAGGCATCGCCGACCCGCTTGCCATTGATATAGGCCTCGTAGGCGCCCAAGGCCGTCACATACAGCCGAGCCTGAGCCACCGCATCCGTGGCTGAAAAATCGCGGCGCATCAAAAAAGCGCCTTTACCCGGTAAAGGTTGATCTTCACGCGCCGAACGTTTCACCGTTGGCCATGCCGACGCATCAAAATCCGGCAGGGTCCAGCCTTCAGGTTTCTCTGAGGATGCACGGGCGGTTAGATCGTCAAAACGGACAACCCGACCGTCGCGCAACCGGGCACGCACCAACATGGCACACTGGGGTTTTTCCCCTTTCAGACTTAGAGTCAGAACATGCGTTCCAGCTTTGATTGTCCGTACGGTTTCGACCACACCTCGCGGCCCCCAGGCATTGGCAGGCCGAGGCGGCAGATCAATCAGGCTGCCGTCAATTCGAGCCTCGTAAGAGGTCGAGGAAATCGTCATCAGGGTTGTTTCGGCATCCGTTTCGAGATCAAAGACCAGCCGGACCTGACAGGACGGAGCTTTCGATGGTGCATCAGCCGTAACCCAATAGAGACCGGCTTCACGATCCCCGCGCATATCGGCATCTTCCGCTGCCAGCCATTGGGCCTGCCAGTCATCTGGTGACAGCAGTGCCATCTCCCAGAGGGCGGGTGCGCTTGTCGCGACACGTCCGTGACAGTCCCACACCGTAACCCGCCAGACCGCCCTCTGGCGCGAGCCGAGTGGCTTTCCCGCATAGATGACGTCGAACGTCTGATCGCTTTCAACGCGGCCGCTGTCCCAAAGATCGGCAAGGCCGGCCCGAAGGTTTGCGTCACTTGACGCGACCTCTATCCGCCAGGCGGTCTGCATCGTTCCCCGCCGCGCGGAGGCGCACTGCCATGAGAGGCGAACATCCTGATTTTCCAGACCTAACGGGTTGTCACACAGATTGGCTTTCAACCGGGTCAGGCGTAAGCTATCTCGCTTTTCAGCCGCAGACGCCGGAACAGCGAGTGCAGCGGTGGCCAGACCCGCGCCGTTCAATGCACCTGAGAGTGCTCCCCGACGTGTCAACATGGCGCGTTTCCTTTATTTTCCAATGTTATTTTGTTTGCATATTGGGTTCTGTTGTCGTCAGGCAAGGCTCATTGAGTTTGGAGTGGACAACTCGACCCTGTTCCCGAGTTCCGATAAGACTTACAGACTTACCCCTGCGGCAACAGATTACAAAACACTGGCAGGGCCGCCGCACCTATGGCCGTTTGAAACGCGCCCAGCCGCGAGGCTTCGACCACCGGCGCGCCCTCGCCCAACTGCATCGCCTCGGCCAGCGCTTTGAGGATTGAGGGGCTGAGGCGACCGGTCAGGATGATGGCGTCGGGGCTGAGGAACGGACTGAGTTTGGCCAGACCCACCGACAGACGCGCGGCTGCGCTGTGTGTCCAGTCCTCAATCACGCCCTGTGCCGCTTCGGGCAGGATATCGAGATCGCTAAGGTCGCCCACCCCGAAACCAGCGGTGGTCAGAGCCTTCATCAGGTCGCGACCATCCGGAGACTCCGCCTCGCTGAAAAACTGCCCGATCTGTCCCGCCCCAGACATACCCTGCCCTCCCCGGAACGGGCGCCCTTCGATAAACAGCGCCCCGCCGATCTCAAGCCCGATATGCACGATCAGATAGGTCTGATAGCGCGCGCCAATACCAAAGACGCGCTCGCCAATGCCGCAGGCCAGAGGTTCGGCTTCGATAAAGGCCGGCCCCTCAAGATTGTTGGCGAAATAGCTGATCAGTTCCTCGCGGCGATAGGCCAGAGTCCACGCCTGCGCCTGTTCGGGTGGCAGGTCCGCCGGCACCCCAATACCGAAGCCCAGTTGCCGCCAGCGCACTACGTGGCTCTTGCCATAGGCGCTTTCCAGTTGCTGCTGCACGGCCTCCAGCACGGCGCGCGGCGTCGGTTCGACCAGCGGCGTGCGCGTGCGGCCGACCACCCGACCGCCCAGATCCATCGCCACCAGATCGAGCGCCCCGGCCGTAAAGCCGATACCAAAGGCGTAGGCCGCGCCCGACCGCAGCGACACCGGCTTTTGCGGCTGACCCCGCCGCCCGGTGTGCACATAGGCCCCGTTATCTTCCTCGACCAGTCCCCAATCCATCAGGTCGCGCACCAGATTGGTCACGGCCGGTCGCGTATAGCCCGACGCCTCGGCCAGCTCGGCACGCGCTGCCGTCCCGTGGCGGACCAGGGCCTCAAGCACCTTGCGATGGCCGTGGGTCAGGTGGGGAAACATCTACACGTCCGAAAAATCGATAACCCGGTAGTCGCGGCCCAGCTTGTCCAGAAAGCGCCGGAAATCGGCCTGATCGAGCGCCGTGGTCGCCGTATTGATCAGCGGGTGGAAGTTGACGATCGCAGCGTCATACAACCGCTGATCAAGAATAAATCTGACCTTGTGCTCCGGGTCGTTGATCAGGGCCAGCGCTGTCACCGAACCCGGTCGCACGCCCAGCGCCTGATACAAGCGTTCCTCGGAACCGAAACTCAGACGCCCGGACCCGATGACTTTCGGCAGGGCTTTCAGATTGATCTGCGTCTGCTGTTCGGCGCTGATCAGCCACAATTGCCCCTTATCGTCCTTCAGGAACAGGTTTTTGCTGTGGGCACCGGGGAGAGTATCCTTGATCCCTTCGCCTTCACCGACGCGAAACACCGCCTCATGTTCAGTGGTCCGCGGCAACAGGCCCCAGCCGTTTAGGGCTTGAAGCAGGGTGCTTTGCGTATAAAAGCTGTTTTCGGTCATTCGTCGCGTTTACAGGAGCCCGAAGCGTAATGGAATTGGAATGTTTTGTCGTTCAGGCCGGCCCGCGTGAAATCATCCCCGGCCGCACCGACCGTGATTGGATGGATGCGTTTTCCAACCGCTTCCCCTATCGCTGCCTGCCGCTCACCATGGCCAATTCGACCGGCTGGGAACTGCTGGTTCCCGAAGACATTACGATGGAATGGAACGGCGGTAAGCTGGCCAGCGACATCATCATCACCGGTGACCGCCCCGGCGTGCACGTCGAACACTTTGTGCAGAGCCATTTCAGCCAGGGCATCGTCACCTTCCATACGGGTTATCTCTTCCGCACGCCGCCGGGCTTTGCGCTGTGGGCCACGGGCGCGCCCAACCACGTCAAGGACGGTATCGCGCCCCTGACAGGCCTGATCGAAACCGACTGGCTGCCGTTTCCCTTTACGATGAACTGGCGCTTCACGCGGCCGGGCGTCGTGCATTTCCAGAAGGGCGAACCCTTCTGCTTCATCAATGTCATCGAGCATCGCAAAACGGATGAGGTGCAGCCGGTGGTCAAGCCGATCGAGGCCGACCCGGACCTGCTGGAACAGTTCAAGGCGTGGTCAGAAAGCCGCGCGAAATTTAATGAGAGCCTCGTCAACCGCGACCCGGCGGCCATCAAACAGGCCTGGCAGAAGTTTTACCACAAGGGCGAACTGCCGGATCAGTCGGAAGCCCCGCTGGAGCATATGAACCGCCGCCGCGTGAACCCTGTGCGCTACGAAGGCATCGACGAACCGAAATAAAAAAGGGAGCCTCTCGGCTCCCTTTATAGTTCAGCGGCGATCCGTGGCCGGTCGCACAATACGCGGGTCGAGGTTCTGTTTCACCTCGCGCGCGTCATAGGCATTGGGATCGCTCGGCTTTTCGCCCTTGCCGAAGATGACTTCGGCCGAGGTTTCGTAGCGATAGAAGGTCGTCTGATCCTCTTCCCAAGCGCCCCATGAGCCCCAGCCACCGCGATAATAGCGGTAGTAGAAGCCGCCATAGAGGCGCGGGAACGGATCACGATAGGTGGTGGTCGTCGTGCGGTCTTCCTTGGTGTTGCGGCCCACCAGACTGAACCAGTCATAGCCGTTTTCCAGCGCCAGTTCGGCGGCGCGGTACAGCATATAGTCTTCGACCGTCTCACGCGAGGTCGAGGAGTTGCCGGAGAATTTCAGGCGGTAGCGATTGGCTTCGATCCGCTGGTCGGAATAGCCGCGCGCCAGAGACGAAGACGGGTCACCGGTCACAGGCTGATAAGGAGTGGGGGTCGCGCAGGCGGCGAGCGTTACCAGAGAGACACCAAGTGCCGCACCAATCATCATCTTACGCATGGTCTTAACACTCAACTCCCTGTGAAAAAGCCCCGATTGGCGAGGGAGTATTGAGCCTCCACTATCAAACGTCAATGTGGCTTTAATACGCCACACAGGCCGTTACAGATCAGGCTTGCGGAGCTTTCGTTAATCAAGCGAGGTGTGCGCGCCCGCTTCGCCCTTCAGCCAGTAGCCAGAGGCCTTGATCCCTTTCGGATTGAGGCCTTTGTCGTGCAGATGCGCCCGCACCGTTCGGGCCCACTGCGCCTCTCCGGCGATCCACACCAGCGGATCGGCAGGGAGGGTCAGAGCGTCGATGGCGCTCAGCACATCATCGGCTTCGGCACGATAAATCCAGCGAATATCCGCCCTGGCCTGAGTGACCCACGCCTGACGCTCAGCCGCAGTTTCGACCATGGCCAGCACGGTTATCGCCTGACCCGCCGGGGCGGTTTCCAGACGACGACCGATGGCCGGCAAGGCTGTTTCATCTCCGATCAGGAGATAATGATCGAACGCATCCGGCCACACCTGCGAACCGCGCGGGCCGCCAATGTGCAGCGCATCGCCGATCTTCGCTTGTAACGCCCATTGGGTGGCCGGTCCCGCCGGGTCATGCAGGGCAAAGTCGAGGGTCAGCCGCCTCTTGCTCACATCAAAGGCGCGCGGCGTGTAGTCGCGCATGACCGGCGTTTCTCCGCCGTGCGGATCGGGAAACAAGAGCTTCACATGATCATCGAAGCCCAGTGACTGAAACCCCTCCAGATCGCCACTGAGGACCAGACGCAGCATATGTGGTGTCAGCAGGTGACGCTCAGCCACCCGCAGTTCGCGGCGGCGCAGTTCGAAGCGAACGCGCAGGGGTGTGCGATTGTCTTGCGCCATCTCACGACCTCTCGATACGGCGGGCCAGATCGTCGATACCATCGACAATGGCGTGCAGTTCGTCCTGCGTCAGTGGTCGCGCCGCGCGGTTGCGCAGAGCCGCCTTGAGATTGTCCATGGCGCGAAAGATCGGCGCGAAGTCCGGCCCTTCCGGCGCGCTTTGCGGGGCCTCGGCAAACAGGCGTTCCACCTCTTCGGCGCGCTCAGCCAGAAAGGCCGTGCCCGCTTCGGTGATGGTGGCGACCTTGCGGCCTTCGGCATCGGGGGTGATGGTGATGAAGCCGCCATCTTCCAGCCAGCTCAGGGCCGGATAGACAATGCCGGGCGACGGCGCGTACTGACCGTTGAAATGGTCGTCGATGGCGCGGATCAGTTCATAGCCGTGGCTGGGCTTATCGCTGATCAGCCGGAGCAGCACCAGCCGCAGGCCGCCATGACCGAAGCCGCGACCGCGACGTCCACCCCGGCCGTGCCGACCGGGCCCGCGCTCACCAAACGGGCCGCCACGGCCCTCTTCGGGCCAGCCGCGATGATGACCACCGCCCCGCCCACGTCCAAAGGGAAAGTCCCTCATGAGTCAGATACCTTTCTGAGTGTCTATAACCTATCAGGATCACGATGAGTTCCGTGTGTCACTGGTGTGTATTTAGATATATCTGAATTGTGTTTGAAATAGGTCGATAAAATTTCAGGCCCGTCCGCGTCAACGAACAGGCCTGAAAAAGCATCCAACTTATGGCTTATCAATGATCGGTCTGAGGGTCTGCCTCTGCCGGGACGATCACCTCATCCGGCGGCGCGATCACCACATAGCCTGCGCCGATATTCACCTCCGGCACGTTTTCGCGGGTGAACATCAGGAAATAGCTGGCGCCGCCTTTGGGCTGGATATCGAGCAGATCGCCCGCGCCAAAATCCTCGACGCCTTTCAGCCGTCCGATCACCGATCCATCGGTGCCACGCACCTCAAGACCGATCAGGTCGGTGATGTAGAAATCGTCCTCGTCCTCGACTTCGGGCAGGTCTTCGCGGCGGACGTAGAGTTTCAGCCCTTTGAGCGCGTCGGCCTTGTCCTTGTCGGCGATACCTTCGGCCTTGACGACCAGAGCGCCCTTATGAACGCGCGCCGCCGTGATAACCAGCGCGGGTTCGCCGCGCGGGTTATACAGGGGGTTATATTCCAGTACGCTCAGCGGATCGTCCATATGGCTGATCAGCTTGAATTCGCCGCGCACGCCGAAGCTGGCGGCGACCTGG
>NZ_JAIWNX010000059.1 GCF_020217185.1 Asticcacaulis sp. | reverse complement strand
GCCACGAAAACCAGTTCCGTCATCAGAGGATGCTTTGACCCGTGCTGGCCCAGTCAGCGAGGAAGGTTTCCAGACCCTTGTCGGTCAGGTCGTGCTGGAACATGGCCTTGATGACCGCCGGCGGCAGGGTGGCGCAATCGGCCCCGGCAATGGCGGCCTGAGCGACGTGGGTGGTGTTGCGCAGGGACGCGGCCAGAATGGCCGTTTCGAATTCATAGTTGCCGAACACGGTGCGGATGTCGCGGATGAGCTGCATCCCGTCTTCACCGCGGTCATCCAGACGTCCGACGAAGGGCGATACGAAGGTGGCCCCGGCCTTGGCGGCCAAAAGCGCCTGTGTCACCGAGAAACACAGGGTGACATTGGTCATCAGGCCCTGATCGGAAAAGACGCGCGTGGCTTTCAGGCCATCGACGGTCAGCGGCACCTTGATCACCACATTGTCGGCGATCTTGGCCAGCTTTTCGCCCTCAGCCACCATCTGTGCGAATTCCGTGGCCGCGACCTCGGCCGAAACCGGACCGTCGATCATGGCGCAGATTTCCTTGGTGACCTCAAGGATATTGCGGCCCGACTTGGCGATCAGGGTGGGGTTGGTGGTCACGCCATCGATCAGGCCCGTCTCATTGAGTTCGGCCAGAAGCGCGGTGTCGGCGGTGTCGGCAAAGATCAGCATGGTTTTTCCTTGGGCGTCTTTGTGTTTAGCGGCATTTGCGTGTATGAGGCCGCATTAATCCGTATAACAGAGCAAGTTCAAGTTTTTTTGCATGAGTAACGCCCCCGCCGCTTCTGACGCCCCCAAGGTTGGTTTTGTCTCGCTTGGCTGCCCCAAAGCGCTGGTCGATTCCGAACGCATACTGACGCGCCTGAAAGGCGAAGGCTATGCCACCGCCGCTGAATATGCCGGGGCCGATGTGGTGGTGGTCAATACCTGCGGCTTTCTCGATTCGGCGCGCGACGAAAGCCTGAACGCCATCGGTGAGGCTCTGGCCGAAAACGGCAAGGTGGTTGTGACCGGCTGTCTGGGGGCCGAGGCGGACCTGATCCGCGAACGCTTCCCCAATGTTGCCGCCGTTACCGGCGCGCATCAGTACGAAGAGGTGATGGAGGCGGTGCGCCGCATCGTCCCGGCCAAACCGGACCCGTTCCGTCCGCTAGTGCCGGAGAATGACCCGGGCGTGCGACTGACGCCCAAACACTATGCCTATCTGAAGATTTCCGAAGGTTGCGACCACCGCTGTTCCTTCTGCATCATCCCCTCTCTGCGCGGCGATCTGGCCTCGCGCCCGGTCGAAGAGGTCTTGCGCGAAGCCGAGGTTCTGGCCGCCAATGGTGTCAAGGAGCTGCTGGTCGTGTCGCAGGACACCTCGGCCTATGGGCTCGATATCCGCTATGCCGAAGGCCGCTGGCGCAACGACTATTACAAGGCGTCGTTCGAGGACCTGTCGCGGGGACTGGGTGAACTGGGCATCTGGGTGCGGATGCACTATGTCTATCCCTATCCGCACGTGAACAGCGTCATCCCGCTGATGGCCGAAGGCAAGATCCTGCCCTATCTGGACATTCCGTTCCAGCACGCCAGCCCCAAAGTGCTGAAGGCCATGCGCCGCCCAGGTAATCAGGACAAGACGCTGGAGCGTATCCTGAGTTGGCGCGAGATCTGCCCGGACCTGACCCTGCGTTCGACCTTTGTGGTTGGCTTCCCCGGTGAGACCGAGGCCGATTTCAACCTGCTGCTCGACTGGCTGGAAGCGGCGCAAATCGACCGCGTCGGGGCCTTTGCCTACGAAAACGTCGAAGGAGCCGCCGCGCGCGACCTGCCCGACCACGTGCCGGAAGAGGTGAAGCAGGACCGTCTGGCGCGCTTTATGGCCGTCGCCTCGCGCATTTCGGCGCAAAAGCTGCAAAACAAGGTCGGTCAGGTGGTCGATGTGCTGGTGGACGAGATCCGCTCAGATGGCGTTGCTGTGGCCCGCACCAAGGGCGACGCGCCGGAAATCGACGGCCACATCTACCTGAAAGGCTTTACGGGCCTGAACGCCGGGGACTATGCGAAGGCCAAGGTGACGCGCGCCGATGCCTACGACCTGTGGGGCGAGCCGGAAGGGCTGGTCAAGCTCAACCGCGTGCCCACGGCGCGCCGGGCGGGCCGCACGCACCGGCTGATTTCGCGGGTTTAGGTTAAGGGACCAACCAGAAGCCAAACCGCGAAATGGGATGGGCGATGTCCTTCAGCGGCCAGCCCTGCTGGGCCGCCAGGGCCTTCAGCGTGCGGCGCGGGGCCAACACCCAGCAACGTTGCGACAGGTGCCAGCCGTCCTGACTGTGCGACTTCGGGATGAAGTAGAGGTCGTGGGCGTCCATCTCGATGCTGTCGATCTGATCGAGGCGTAAAACCTTGCCGTCTGGCGAGATAAATTCGCGACGTTCGGAATCATAGCTGAATAGCGGCTTGTTCAGCACGCTCAGACTGATCATCCCAAACAACAACAGACCCAGCAGGACCAGACCGATCCCCTTGCCCTGCGTCACCATCAGCGCCGCCCAGAAGGGCGCGATCAGCATCAGGACAATGGTATAGGTGTTGAGCAAGGTGGCGCTCCAGCGCACCTCTATCACCGGTGTTTCAGGCGTTTCGTCAGACTTCATACCTGATGCCATATCCCGAAGTGACGCCGCATTCCACCCGCATTTTAGCCTCAGCACCTTGCGGGGGCGTGAACAAGCACGCATATCGGAAACGCGGAGGAAGCGATGTCCCGGTTTATAGTGTTCGACAGCCCGTTCCTGCTGGGGTTTGATGAGACCCGCAGCCTGATCGAACGCGTCAGCCGCGCCTCTGACAACTACCCGCCCTATAATGTCGAAGCCCTTTCGGCCCATCACCTGCGCCTGACCGTGGCGGTGGCTGGCTTCACCCCCGATACGCTGCGCCTCAGCCTGCAAGGATCGCAACTGACGCTTCAGGCGTTTAAGGAGCCGGGCAAGGCGCCGTCAGAGGCCGCACCACGCGAATTTATCCATCGTGGCATCGCCCAGCGCGGCTTTACGCGCAGCTTCGTCGTCGGCGAAGGGTTCGAGGTCGAGGGGGCGGTAATGGAATACGGCCTGCTGCATATCGACCTCAAACGACCCTACGCGCCAGAAGACGTGCGCATCATCCCCATTACAGCGAGATAATTTCACCTATGCGCATATAGTCGCACCAGCGAAAAACGCCTTGCGTCGGCGTGAGCCACCGGGTCATTACTTCCGGACAACCCGGAGTGTGCGTTGATGAACGGCCCGATTGCCACCCCTGCCCCCGCGCTGGATAGCGAAATCCTTGCGCGTATTCGTTGCCCAGAGCTGCTGACGCGCATCGCCACGCCGGATCAGGCCGCCAGCCTGATCCACGACGGCATGACCATCGGCCTGAGCGGTTTCACCCGTGCCGGTGACGCCAAGGCCGTGCCTCTGGCTCTGGCTGAGCGCGCCAAAACCCACCCGATGAAGCTGACGGTCATTACCGGGGCGTCGCTGGGGCACAATACCGATAAGCTCCTCTATGAGGCCGGGCTGCTGGCACGACGGATGCCGTTTCAGGTGGATGACACCCTGCGCGCCGCCATCAATCGCGGCGAGGTGATGTTTATCGATCAGCACCTGTCCGAAACGGTCGAAGCCCTGCGTTCGCGGCAGGTCGGCCCGGTGGATGTGGCGGTGATCGAGGCCGTGGCCATCACCGAAGACGGCGGCATCGTGCCCTCCACCTCGGTTGGCAACAGCGCGTCCTTCGCCATACTGGCGCCCAAGGTGATCATCGAGCTGAACCTCACCTATTCGGCAGCCATGGAAGGGATGCACGACATCTTCATCCCGGCCAAACGCCCGTCGCGCACGCCGGTGCCGGTCGTTACCTGCGACAGCCGCGTCGGGACGCCCTATATCCCCATCGATCCTGCCAAGATCGCCGCCATCGTTATCACGCGTGAGGCCGACAGCCCGGCCCGCGTGGCGACACCCGATGCGGCAACCACCGCCATCGGCGCGCATCTGGTCGATTTTCTGCAAAACGAAGTCAGGCAGGGTCGTCTGCCGCCGTCGCTCAACCCCATTCAGGCCGGCATCGGCGTCATCGCCAATGCGGTCTTGAGCGAGCTGAACCGCTCGGACTTCCATAATTTGCGCATGTATTCCGAGGTCTTGCAGGATTCGACCTTTGAGCTGATCGATTCCGGCAAGCTGCTCTATGCCTCCGGCTGTTCGGTGACGCTCAGCGCGCCCTGGGCCGAGCGCGTCTTCAATCACATCGACACCTATCGCGACCGCATCATCCTGCGGCCGCAGGAAATTTCCAACCATCCGGAAGTCATCCGCCGCCTCGGCATCATCGCCATCAATACGGCGCTGGAATTCGATCTGTACGGCAATGTCAACTCGACCCATGTCGGCGGCACGCACATGATGAACGGCATTGGCGGCTCAGGCGATTTTGCCCGCAATGCCTATCTGTCGATCTTTGTCGCCAAGTCTCAGGCCAAGGGCGGGGCCATCTCCGCCGTCGTGCCTATGGCCAGCCACGTCGATCATACGGAGCACGATGTCGATATACTGGTGACGGAAAACGGACTGGCCGACCTGCGCGGTCTGGCACCGCGCGAACGGGCGCGGCAGGTCATCGCCCACTGCGCCCATGCCGATTACCGCGACCTGCTGAGCGACTATTTCGAGCGCGCCTGCCGCGAGCGCGGCGGACAGACCCCGCACCTGCTGTCTGAGGCCTTGAGCTGGCACGAACGCTACGTCCGCACCGGCCATATGCGCCCTTAATCCCGTGACTTAGGCCGCGTGGCTGGTTTCGGTGCGGTTGAGCAGCGCATAGAGCGCATCCGCCGTATCGACCTGACGCAGTTGCTCGCGCAGCTCCTTCTGACGCAGGATGCGCGACACCTTGGCCAGAGCCCGCAGATGTTCGGAACCCGCCTCTTCCGGCGCAAACAGGGCGAAGATCAGATCGACCGGCACATCGTCGATGGCCTCATAGCTGACCGGGGTTTCCAGACGGATAAAGACGCCGTGCATACGGGTCAGACCCGGCAAGGCCGCATGGGGCACGGCCACGCCCTGACCCACGCCGGTCGAACTCAGCTTTTCGCGCTCCAGCAGGCCCTGAAGGATGGCATCGGCCTCAAGCCCATAGGCCCCAAGCGTCCGTTCCGCCACATCAGCGACGATCTGCAAGGCATTGCGCTTGGAATTGGCGCTTACCGGCCCGGCAACGCTGTTCCGGTCAAGCACTTCGGTGAGGAACATACCATATCCATCAAGTTTGCGGGCACAGGACCGATAGAGCCATGCGCGGTCATCCGCCGCTCAAACGGCGGTACGCGACCGCGCCAGCCCTTACAGACAGCACCCACTCAAGTCAACTTCGGCTCTTTGGCCTGTTTATGAAATTTTCGCGGCAATACGTCCAGCCAGAGCACGTTTCGATTGAATCCAATCGAAACGTGCTCTGGTTATTTCGCTTTGGCGCGCATTCCGAAAAGTGGGACCCACTTTTCGGAATGCGCTTCAATGCGCCTTACCGTTGAGTTTCGGCTTGGTGCGTTCCGGGTCAATCCAGCCGATATTGCCGTCGGGACGACGGTAAAGCACCGACAGCCCGCCATGCCCCGCATTGCGGAACATGATAACCGGATAGTTGGAAAGCTCCAGCTCAGCCACCGCCTGGGAGACACTCAGCGTGCGGATGGCCGCTTCGGTTTCGGCAATGATCATCGGCTGGGGCGGGCTGTCGTGGTCCATGCCATCGTCCAGCTCAGGCTCATCGTCGATGAGGTCGCTGCCCTGAATGACGGTCAGCGGGGCCATTTCGTGCTTGGTCGGCGTATTGGTCGGATAGTGGTCCTTCAGGCGGCGCTTATAGCGGCGGATACGCTTTTCCATATGATCGAGCGTGCCATCAAAGGCCGCGTGGGCGTCGCCGCCAAAGGCATGGGCGACAAGGGTCTGACCGGAGGCAAGGCGCACCCAGCAGTCGGCCTTGAACTGATGGCCCTGCTTGGAGATCGTTACTTCGGCGGACGCGCCGCCGCGATCAAAATATTTGGTGATACCCGCATTGAGTTCGGTTTCGATGCGCTCCTGAAGCGCAGCACCCAATTCAACTTTTTTCCCGGTAACCTGTATTTGCATGGCGATAACTCGCTCCTTTAATCTGCAAAGACGTCGCCACACTGGAGGGCGGGCGACCTTGAGCCCCAGCCGTGTTTACGGACCGTGGGTCCGCCTTCGACTGTACGCTTCTGGGTCCAGATGAAAAATCAAGAAAATGTGTAGGGACTGCGACCGTAAATCGCAGCCTTCGCCTTGAATTTTATGAGTTAATTACGTTTAACTATGCCGCGAACGGATTGGGGGATATACGGGGTACAACCCTCTCGGGGTTGGGGTATGGGGATGGTCAAGCGCATCAATCTGGTACTGAAGGGTGGGGTCGCCTCCGGCCTGATCTATGCAGCTCTGTTGCCGCGACTGGCACAGAATTTCGCCCTGTCGGGTTTGGCGGGAGCCTCAGCCGGGGCCATAGCCGCATCCCTGGGCGCTGCCGCCGAATATGCCCGCAGACGGGGGGATGCGGCGGGCTTTGCGCGGCTGGAAACGGCCTGCGCCGCCTTGCCCGCGCAACTGCCGCGCCTTCTGCACGCCAAAGGGGCGGCAGGGGCCGTACTGCGCGCCTTGTTGCATCTGGCACCGGGTTCTGGGCGACCGCGCTGGGGGCAGGCCCTTTGGGCCATGGGATTTCCATTATCGGTTGCCCTGCTGATTGGGGTGTGCGGGGCTGCCAAATACGCCCAATGGAGCCAGGGAGGCGGACACGCGGCGGCCCACGTCGTGGCAACCGGGCTCGTCTTTCTGGTCTTCGTGCTTCTGGCGGTTATGGTTTACGCCTTCGGTCTGGCCAGGCTTGTGTGCCGCCGCCATTTCGGGCTGTGCACAGGCTTGGGCAGCGGCGATCAGCCGGGCGTCACGGACTGGCTGCATCAGGCGATGCAAACCATCTCTGGCGCAGATGCCCCCCTGACCTTCGGTGATCTGAGCGCACAGCATATCCGGCTGCACATCGTCACCACCGACCTGTCGCGCGTCCGTGTGCACATGTTGCCGGAACTGGACACGCCCCTGTGGTTTGACCCAAAAGAATGGGCCGGGCTGTTTCCGTATGAGGTGCTTGGCGCGCTGCAACCTCAACGCCCCGCCCTGCGCTGGCCTCTGCCGCCGCCTGAGGCGCTGCCCGTGCTTGTCGCTGTACGTATGAGCCTCGCCTGTCCCGGCCTGATGTCGCAAATTCCCGTCTATGCGCAGGCCGAAGGCGGGGTGCGCCTCTATCTGAGCGATGGCGGTGTCGCCAATAACTTTCCGTTTGACGTCTTTGACACCGACGACGCGCCGACCTGGGGTATAGATTTCGACAGCCTGCGCGACGGCGATGACGAAGCGCGTCGTGTCGGTCTGTTGAGCGAAGCGCAAGAAGGGAACCGCATAGCTGCCGATCCGATGCCCAACCTGCTGGCCTATGTGTGGAATCTGCTGGCCTCCATGCGCGAAGCCGATATTCGTCGCCGCCTGCTGACCGCCACCCGCGCCAGTCGCATTATCCGCATCCGGTTGAAACGCAATGAAGGCGGCATGAACCTGCACATGAGCGCAGCGCAGACGGCGGTTCTGGCCGCCTGTGGCGAAACGGCGGCGCAACTGATTACAGAGACGGAGAGGCCCTTGTGAAAATCGCGAACCTGTTTACCGGACTGAGGATCGTCCTGATGGCCCCTCTGCTCTACTTCCTGATCAAGGGAGACAGTTGGCCCGCCCTGATCGTTTTTGCGGCTGCCGGTCTGAGCGATATTGCCGATGGCTGGCTGGCACGCGCGCTCAATCAGGCCTCGCGCTTCGGCGCCTTTTTCGATCTGCTGGCTGATCGCTTGCTGACCCTGACCCTGTTTTGCGGGCTACTGACGCGCGGCGTGCCGGAAATCGTGGTAGTCAGCGGCGTGGTCCTGCTGGCGCGCGATTTTCTGGTCGCCGGTCTCAACGAAGCCCTGCCCGATCAACTCAATATCCAGGTGTCACCGCTGGAGCGCGCCAAGATTGCGTTGCAGTTTCTGGGATTTGGCTTGCTTATTCTGCCGGAGCAATATGGCGACCTGCCTCTGGGAGCCGATATCATCGTACCCTTAAACAGCTTTGACGTCGGCGTGGTCTGTCTGAGTCTCAGCGCGGTCCTGTGCCTGATGACGGTCGGCGAATATGTGCGCCGGGCACGTCAGGCCTTTGAGACAGATCGAAACAGGGGCTGATTAGAGCGATATGTCGAAAAGTATGAGCGGTTTTCGACAAAAATATCGCGACAAAACAAAAATTTAGAGCGGGATGATGTTTCCATTTAAAATCATCCCGCTCTAACGGATCATCCGCTTGCGCTCGACCGAAGACGGGATGCGCAGGGCTTCGCGGTATTTGGCCACGGTGCGGCGGGCGATATCAACGCCGGCCTCTTTGAGAATTTCGACGATGCGGTCGTCGGACAGCACTTCACCAGAGGCCTTTTCGCCTTCGATCAGGTGCTTGATCTTGTGACGCACCGACTCAGCGGAATGGGCCTCGGAACCATCGGCCGCGGCAATGGCCGAGGTGAAGAAGAATTTCAGTTCAAAAACCCCGCGCGGGGTCGAGATATATTTATTGGTCGTGACGCGCGAAATGGTCGATTCGTGCATCCCCACGGCCTCAGCCACCGTCTTCAGGTTCAACGGGCGCAGGTGTTCGACGCCATAGACGAAGAAGCCATCCTGCTGACGCACGATTTCCGCCGACACCTTGAGGATGGTGCGCGCGCGCTGATCAAGGCTCTTGATCAGCCAGTTGGCCTGCGACAGGCATTCGTTGAGATAGGTCTTTTCCTGATCCGAACGCGCCGAGGTCGCCACCTTGGCGTGGTAGCTCTGATCGACCAGAACGCGCGGCAGGGTGTCGCTGTTGAGATCGACGCGCCAGCCGCCCGACGGGTCCTGACGCACAAACACATCCGGCACCACGCCGGCCTGTGGTTCCGCGCCAAAGGCCGCCCCCGGACGCGGCGTCAGGGCCTTCAGTTCGCGGATCATCTCCGCCAGGTCTTCGTCATCAACGCCGCAGGCCCGCCGCAGGGCGCTCAGATCACGGCGCGCCAGAAGCTCCAGATTGTCGATCAGCGCCGCCATAGCCGGATCAAAGCGGTTCCGCTCGATCAGTTGCAATTTCAGGCATTCCGGCACCGAACGGGCCATGACGCCGGTCGGTTCAAAGCCCTGACAGACCGTCAGGACTTTTTCGATCAGGTCCATCGCACAGCCAAGACGTTCGGCGATTTCCGTCAGATCGGCGCGCAGGTAGCCACCTTCATCAACGGCGTCGATCAGGATTTGCGCCACGGCCATTTCGGGCGCGCTGAACCCCGCGATCAGGGCCTGATCCATCAAATGTTCGGCCAAAGTCTTGTCGCGGCTCATAGCGCGGTCGAGCGTATCACCGTCGCCATCGAAACCGCCGCCCTTGCCGGCGCGGGTCCAATCAACCATCGGCCCTTCCCCGATGTCGGCCGAGGCCACAGGCTCGCGCACCGTCGGCTCATCGTCGCCATAGACATCGCCTTCGGAGGCGTCGAGATCGGAATTGGCCTGCTGCGTATCGCGGTCAGAGAGTTCCAGTTCACCGCGCTCTTCGCGGGGCAGGTCGGAGTCGGTATCCGGGGCGTCCGGACCGCCATCGCCGTCTTCGCGCAGCAAGAGCGGATTGCGCTCCAGCTCAGCCTCGACCACGGCCTCCAGCTCAAGGTTCGACAATTGCAGAAGCTTGATCGCTTGCTGCAACTGGGGCGTGATGACCAGCCCCTGCCCTTGTCTGATTTCCAGCCTTTGCCCTAATGACATGGACCGGAGCTTAGACGTTAACACCTTAAATTAGGTTAACCCCTTTC
>NZ_JAIWNX010000058.1 GCF_020217185.1 Asticcacaulis sp. | reverse complement strand
CACAGGCCGGAAAAACCGGTGGAAAAGCCGCAGACATCGGGGTTAGCCGTCGAAATTTTCACCCAGATAGACGCGGCGCACTTCAGGGTTATGGCGGATTTCATCCGGCGTGCCCTCAAACAGCACTTCGCCCGAATGGATGATCGAGGCGCGGTCGATAATGTCGAGCGTTTCACGCACATTGTGGTCGGTGATCAGGATACCGATGCCGCGGTGTTTGAGATACCCCACCACATCACGGATATCCGAAATGGCCAGCGGGTCGATACCGGCAAACGGCTCATCCAGCAGGATGAAGGACGGATCACAGGCCAGGGCACGAGCAATTTCGACACGACGACGTTCACCACCCGAGAGAGCCGTAGCCGGTGACTTACGGATATGGGTGATGTGCAGTTCTTCGAGCAGGCGCGTTACTTCGGCGTCGATCTGCGAACGGCTGGTGAGGCGCAACTCCAGCACGGCCTGAAGATTCTGCTCGACGTTCAGGCCCCGGAAAATCGAAGATTCCTGCGGCAGATACCCAAGCCCCATGCGCGCGCGCTGATACATGGGCTGAGCCGTGATGTCGTGGCCATCCAGACTGATGGTGCCATAATCCGGCTGCACCAGCCCGGTAATCATGTAGAAGCAGGTGGTTTTACCCGCGCCGTTGGGTCCCAGAAGGCCCACGGCCTCACCGCGACGCAGGGACAGCGACACGGTTTTGACCACCGCGCGTTCCTTGTACGATTTGCCGATGCCTTCGACGCGCAGGCCATCAACCGTATCACTCGCTTCGGTCATCCGCATATCGGCGGCGCTGCGCACATCCAGTGTGGAAATAACGGTCATCTTATTGCGGCTTCTTAGTCGCTGAATTTTGGTTTGAGGCCTGGTTCGGATAAAAGACCCCGCGCACGCGGCTCTTGCTGCCCGCGGTCGGCACGCCGTCCATGCTCGATTTCTTGGCACCGACATCATAGACAAGGCGGCTGCCTTCCATGACATTCTGACCCTGCTTGAGCACCACATTGCCGGTCAGAACCAGGGTGTCGGTGCTTTTGGTATAGATCGCGCGGTTGCCGGTCATCACCTGATCGTCCACCACATAGTACACATTGCCAACCGCTTCGGCGGTAGACAGGGCGTCCCACCGGCCCGTCGTCGGGTTCTGGCCGTAGATGACCGTCACCTTATCCGCGCGCAGCCGCGACGTATCCTGAAGGAATTCCACGCTGCCCGTGAAGGTAGCGGTATGGTTACCATCATCGGCCTCGAACGTATCGGCGGCATAGGCAATAGGATTTTCCTTGGTGGGGACAAATTGCGCCCACGCCACCGGTGCCGCCAGCACCCCGGCCACGCCCATCACCCACATTGTTATCCTGATCTTCATGGCCGGAATATCCTTTAAAAAATGTCAGTTTTCGTCGCCCGAAAGCGTACCGGTCACCTGTTGTCCCGGCTTACCATAAAACACAACCTTGCGCCCGTTCTGCTCCACGCGGAAGGCCTGCGCATTGACCACGCCCGTCTGCCAGCGGCCTTCAACCGGCGTATTGCCGGTAATCACCGCACTCTGAAGATCGACGTCAGCCGCCTGGGTCCGCAAAGACAGGCCATTGCCTGAGTTCAGAGTGACATCCTTATTGAGCGTGAAACGCCGTTTGGTGTCGTCATAGACACCGACCGCGCCTTCCAGCGCGGAGGGACGGCTGTTTTCAGAGCGAATTTCCATACGCGGTGCCGTCAGCGTGACGATCTGTGACGTTCTGCCCTTGCGCACCGCCTCAAGACCGCGCATCTCATAGCGCTCACCGTTGCGGCTGCGGTCGGTATAAAACGGGTTGGTCATGCGGATGTCTTCGCCGGTGGTCGTATAGACGTTCATCGAATTGATAACGCTCTGCACAACGATCCACACGATCATAAGCAAGACCGTGCCGATAATAAGGCCCGGAAAGATAAGGCGCAGACGGGAGATCTTGCGCGAACGCTTTTTCCACGCCACCGCCTGAATATTCAGGCGGTGGCGGGCATCGGTATGGTCGTGCGTCGCGGTTTCAATGGCCGGCATGGCGGCAGAAATCCTCATCTGCGGGGCGTTTTCAGCTCCATGAATGGGCGAATATATCCGTATCTTCCCAACCTGCCAAATCCAGTTTGACGCGGTGCGGTAAAAAATCGAAACAGCCCTGCGCCAGCTCGCTGCGCCCTTCGCGCGCCAGCATGGCATCAAGCTTTTCGCGCAAGGTATGCAGATGCAGCACATCCGAGGCCGCATAGGCCAGTTGTTCCGGCGTCAGGGTTTGCGCCCCCCAGTCAGAGCTTTGCTGCGCCTTGGAGATATCGACGGACAAAAGCTCACGCACCAGGTCTTTCAGGCCGTGGCGGTCCGTATAGGTGCGCGCCAGCTTTGAGGCGATCTTGGTGCAATAGACGGGGGCCGTCACCACGCCCAGATGCAGCAGGAACATGCCGATATCAAAACGCCCGAAATGGAACAGTTTCAAGACCCTGGCATCGGTGAGCAGGGCTTTCAGATTGGGGCAGTCATAGGCCGGGCGGTTGAGCCGCACGACGTGGGCATCGCCATCCCCCGCTGACAACTGCACCACACACAGGTCATCACGCCCGAAGCGCAGGCCCATGGTTTCGGAGTCGATGGCAACCACGGCGCCCAGATCAAGGCCGTTGGGCAAATCGCCTTCATGATAATGGATGGTCACGCTGTAAAAAACCTCTGACTTTGTCTCTGGTTCTGGCCTAAGCCATAGGTCGTGCGCCGTCAATTCCTGTCGGCAAAGGCGTGGCGAAACCGATTGTTTTCTGTTGTTTGCGTAACACCCCCCTTGTCAGGGCGCGCGGCTTCGATCAAATGCGCAGTCCAACGCATAACACAGTTAACCATAACAGGGTCAGTCCATGTCATCACACCCGCAGGCAGACAGCGTGCAGAAGGAAGCCGGTCTGCGTACCATTGTCGCGGCGTCGGCTGCCGGTACGACCTTTGAGTGGTACGACTTCTTCATTTTCGGGGCCCTGACCTCGATCATCACGAAGAACTTCTTTACCGGGCTTGATGACACCACCGGCATGATACTGGCGCTGCTGACCTTCGCGCTGGGCTTTTTGTCGCGGCCCTTCGGCGCGCTGCTGTTTGGTCATATCGGTGACCGCAAAGGGCGCAAGGGCACCTTCCTCTACACCATCCTGCTGATGGGGGTGGCCACGGTGCTGATCGGCTTCCTGCCCACCTATGAACAGGCGGGCATTTGGTCGCCGCTTTTGCTGGTGGGGCTGCGCATCCTTCAGGGCATTGCGATGGGCGGTGAATATGGCGGGGCTGTGATTTACGTTGCGGAACACGCCCCCGCGGATAAACGCGGCGCCTATACGGCGTGGATTCAGGCTTCGGCCTCTCTGGGGCTGGTTATCGCGCTTCTGGTCGTCTTTCTGACCCGCACCATCGTCAAGGAAGAGGCGTTTGGTGACTGGGGCTGGCGCATCCCGTTCATCGTCTCCGCCGTGCTTCTGGCTATTTCGGTCTATATCCGCGCCAAGACCGCCGAAAGCCCCGCCTTCCGCGCCCTGCACGACAGCGGCAATATCTCCAAAGCTCCGTTCAAGGAGGCCTTTGGTCAGTGGTCGAACCTGCGTCAGGTGCTGATTGCCCTGTTCGGCTTCATGACGGCGCAGGGCGTGGTGTGGTACACGACCTTCTTCTACACGCAGGTGTTTCTGGAAAAGAGCGTCAAGCTGGCGCCCACCACCGTCAACCTTCTGGTGATGAGCATTTCGATCGTCAGCGCGGTCCTTTACGTCGTCTGGGGTCAATTGTCCGACCGCGTCGGCCGTAAGCCGGTAATGATCCTAGGCATCGCCATTGCGGTGCTCAGCTTCGTGCCCGGCTTCCATCTGATGGCGCGCTTTGCCAATCCGGCGCTGGACGACGCCGTCAACCGCACGCCGGTCGTCATCTTCGCCGACCCGCGCAAGTGTTCGGTACAGTTCGACCCGGTGGGCAAGGCGCAGTTCACATCGTCCTGCGACCTCGCCAAATCGCTGGTGACGGGGCTGGGCGTGCCTTATGTCAACAAACCGACCGAACCGGGAGCGACGTTTGCCACGGTGCAGATCGGTGATCGCACCATCGCCGTGCAGTCGGGCGATGCTCTGTCCAAGGACGAGCTTAAGACGCTGAAAACCAATGCCGTGACCGATCTCAAGGCGGCACTGAAAGCCGCCGGCTATCCCGAAGCCGCCGATCCCAAACGGGTCAACATTCTGGGTATTTTTGCGGTCCTGTTTGTCTTTACCGTCGGGGCCACGGCGCTTTATGGCCCGATGGCATCGGCCCTTGTCGAGATGTTCCCGACGCGCATCCGGTATACGGCCTTGTCCCTGCCCTACAATATCGGCACCGGCTGGTTCGGCGGCCTGCTGCCCGCCATTTCCTTCGCCATGGTCGCCGGTTCAGGTAACCTGTTCTTTGGCCTGTGGTATCCGGTGATTATCGGGGCCACAGCCATCGCGGTCGCTCTCCTCTTCATGAAGGAAACGCGCGGCCGTGACCTGCACACCATGGAGGACCCGCCGGGCAGGTAAACGAAAAATTCGCCTGAAAAACGAAAAAACACGGAAATGTGCATTGAGTTTTTCCACAACCGTGTCATTATTCCCACAGCTCCCGACGGAGTGTATGCGGCGGCTTTGACGTCTCCTGAGTGCGTTTTTCCCTTTATCTCTTCGTGTTATGTGCCAAACATCTGACCCGGTCAGTCTCACTGACCGGGTTTTTTTATGCGTCAGGAAGCCGTTATGCGTTTGTCGATTGCCTCATGGAACATCAACTCGGTGCGGCTGAGGATTGATCAGGTCATACGTTTCCTCGACATGGCGCGCCCGGACATCCTGTGCCTTCAGGAAATCAAGTGCCAGAACGGTGAATTCCCGCGCAAGGCTTTCGAAGACGCGGGCTATCCGCACATGCTTGTCACCGGGCAAAAGGGCTGGCACGGCGTGGCGCTGGTGTCGAAACTGCCGTTTGAAACTAACGAGATTTTGCCCTTTTGCCGCCGCGGCGAAGCGCGCGTTCAGGGAATACAGGTCGCGGGCATCGACCTGTGGAACTTCTACATTCCGGCGGGCGGCGACGTTCCCGACCGCGAAGCCAATGACAAGTTTGATCACAAGCTGGAATTCTATGAGCGCCTGACCGCGCACCTGAAAACGCGCAACCCAGATGCGCCGCTGCTAATCGCCGGCGACCTCAATATTGCGCCCGGCGAAAACGACGTGTGGAGCCATCGTCAGATGCTGAAAGTGGTCAGCCATACGCCGCCGGAGCTGGAGGCCTTTGCCAATCTGATGGAAGCGGGCGGCTTTCATGACGCCTTCCGCGAACTGTGGCCCGAACCGCAAAAGCTGTTTACCTGGTGGAGCTATCGCGCCGCCGATTTCCGCAAGTCCAATCGCGGGCTGAGGCTTGATCACCTGCTGATCAATCCCGCCTTGAAGACGCGCATCACCTCGCCTATAGCCGCCGTCATCCACGACTCCGTCCGCGAATGGGACCGGCCGTCGGATCACGCCCCTATTCAGATCGAGTTCGACCTATGACCGAAGACACCCTGCCCGCAGAAGCCGGGCTGCCCGCTGACATTCTGGCCAAGGCCGATTTCCGCTTCAATGAGTATGCGTGGAAAATCAAAGATATCCCCGAAGTGATCCGCGCCGCCACCAAGGTCGGGTTCATGAGCCTAGGCGGTCAGCTTCAGATCCGTATTCCCGACGCCATCGGCGAATGTCACTGGGTGGAAACCGACCCGGCGGGTTTGGCTCCGGCTGACCTGCCGTGGGCGGTGCGTATCCGCATGGTCGAGGAACTGGCGCTACAGGACTGGGAAGAGTTGAAGGCGCATTACGATTTCGCTGAACAGGTCAAACTGGCCTTTCCGGCGGTGCTTGAGCCCTATCTGGCCAAGGGTGGCAAGCTGGAAGACGCCCTGTGGTTCACCTGGTACGTCATCGATGAAGACAATGAGCGCCAGCACCGCGAAGCGGAGGGAGAGTAACCTCTCCTCCCTGCGGCTTTGCTGTGGGGAGGTGGCAGCGAACAAGGTGAGCTGACGGAGGGGGATGGCACAAAAACTGGCCAAAGGCGCAATAGTTTGATATTATGGCGGAATCCCCCTCCGTCATTTCTCGCTTACGCTCAAAATGCCACCTCCCCATGCCTTCGGCACAGGGAGGAGAGTTAGCGCAACTCTTTACGCACCACCAGCTTCAAACCCGACCACACGTCGCTGACGGCGCAGACCTTCACATCGACAAAGCCCAGCGGCAAACAAACCTCGCGGATAACGTCTTCGGTAATGTCGGTCGGCACTTTTGAGGCCTTTTTGGGCCACGAAACCCAGACCATGCCGTCCGGCCTCAGCGCCGTGCGCCAGTGGGTCAGCGCCGCCTCCAAAACCGCCCGCTCGGTGGTAAAAAGGTGCACCAGCTCCGGATCATCGGCCCCGAACCCCACACCTTCCTGCAACGGTTCCAGCCAGTTTTTATAGTCTTCCGGTGCGCCGACCACCGCCGCGCGCATCCCCGGCTTATATCCAAGCTTCTTCGCCAGAGGCGTACCGGAATAGCCTGTTGCCACCTTACCCCCCAATAAAAAACCGGGACCATCAGGCCCCGGCTTTCTTAAAATTGCAACCTGTACCCACCGGCGTCGGTCATCAGCAGACGGGCATTGGCCGGATCGGGCTCGATCTTCTGACGCAGGCGATAGACGTGGGTTTCCAGCGTGTGCGTGGTCACCCCGGCATTATAGCCCCATACCTCGGTCAGCAGTTCTTCGCGGGAGATCGGTTTGCCGCCGGCGCGATAGAGGTATTTGAGGATGTTGGTTTCTTTTTCGGTCAGGCGAATCTTCTTCTGCACCTGATCGATCAGCAGCTTGAGCGCCGGTTTGAATTCATAAGGCCCGATGCGGAAGGTCGCGTCCTCTGACGTTTCGTGGCTGCGGACCTGAGCGCGGATACGCGCCAGCAGGACGGCAAAGCGGAAGGGCTTGGTGACATAGTCATTGGCCCCCGCATCCAGTCCCAGAATCTGATCGGAATCAGAGGCGGCTCCGGTCAGCATGATCACCGGCGTGGTCAGGCCGGATTTGCGCAACAGGCGGCAGGCTTCGCGCCCGTCCATATCCGGCAAATCGACATCCAGCAGGATCAGGTCGGCATTGATGGTCTTCCCAAGGCGGATGCCTTCGGTGCCATTCGACGCCTGAGTGACCTTGAACTCTTCGTGCAGTTCAAGTTGTTCGGCCAGCGCCTCGCGCAGTTCGTCATCGTCATCAACGATCAGCAGGGTTTTTTGTTGCACCATAATCCTGTAGCGTTGTGGGTGTTTTTATCAGTTCAGGGTGTAAACCGGCCTATGGTCAAGATTTTTACCGCATACGCCGAAGGTTTTCTAGTCTTAAACTCAGATAGGGTGCGTTGCGCTCTGGGTAAAGGGGGCGTTATTGCCGCCGCTGATAAAAGGGAGGGTGATCTGCGCTCGCCGCTGGGGATGTGGCCGGTGCGTTATGTCTGGTATCGCCCCGATCGTTTGCCGGTTCCGGAGACGGTCCTGCCCGTAAAGGCCCTGTCGCCCGATGACGGCTGGTGCGACGATGTAAACAGCGATCTGTATAACCTGCCCGTCAAAAGGCCCTTTGAGGGCTCACACGAAACCCTGTGGCGGGACGATCACGTCTATGACCTGATCGTTGTGCTGGGGCATAATGACGACCCGGTGGTCAAGGGTCTGGGCTCGGCCATCTTCCTGCATCTGGCGCGTGAGGACTATTCCGGCACCGAAGGCTGCGTCGCGCTCAGTCTGGACCACCTGCGTGAATTACTGAAAACCGCCGACGCCGAAACCTATGTGGAGATCAGCCAGTAATCTCCTCGCTTTGCCGAAGGCATGGAGAGGCGGCAGGACGCAAAGCGGCCTGTCGGAGGGGATTACGCAGAGATTGACCAAGGCCGCAGTCTTTGGACGGGTCTGAGCAATCCCCCTCCGTCAACTCACTCCGTTCGTTGCCACCTCCCCACGCTCCGCGTAGGGAGGAGATTCAGCGCGAACCGAAAATGGCCGTGCCGACGCGGATTTCGTTCGATCCGAAGCGCAGCGCGGTTTCGAAATCGTCGCTCATACCCATGCTGAGATGCCCAATACCGTTACGCTCGGCGATCTTGCGCAACAGGGCGAAATAGGGACCGCGCGGCCCTTCGACCGGCGGAATACACATCAGGCCGCGCGGCTCCAGCCCATAGCCCCGCACCGTCGCGATAAAGGCGTCGGCCTCAGCGGGCAAAATCCCGGCCTTTTGCGCTTCTTCGCCGATATTGACCTGCACATAGATGTGCGGGGCGCGGCCCTGCTTTTGCGCCTCATCGGCAATGGCACGGGCGATTTTTTCGCGGTCAACGCTTTCGATAATATCGAAAAAAGCCACGGCATCGGCGGCTTTGTTGCTTTGAAGCGGGCCGATAAGGCACAGGGTCAGGTCGGAATATTGATCCTTTACCGGCCCCCAGCGTTCCATCGCCTCCTGCACGCGGTTCTCACCAAATCGCCGGTGGCCAGCCTCCAGCACCGGGCGTATAACCTCCCAGGGCTGGTTTTTAGACACAGCGGTCAGGCAGGCGGAATCGTCCGGCCGCCCGGTCAGTTTCAGCGTCTTGTGCAGACCTTTGACAATACGCGCGTAATTTTCCGCCGAAGGTAAAGATGACATACCGAACCCGCTACGCCTTTCTGATGAACCGGGCCAGAGACATAGCCCGCCACGCGCATATGTCCAGCGCAAACGGGCGCGATCTGCCCGCCCTGTTTTACGTCACTGATCCCAAACGCACTCCGCATCCGGAAGAAATTGTCGCGCACCTGCCGGCGGGGGCGGGTGTGATCTATCGCCATTTCGGCGACCCTCATGCCACGGCCCATGCCCGCGTCTTGCGCACCCTGTGTGATGATAATGGGGTGAAATTGCTGATCGGGCAGGATGTGGCATTAGCCGAAGAGGTCGCCGCCGATGGCGTGCATCTGCCCGAACGGGCTCTGGCAAACGCACCGGATGTGCGCGAAAGACACGGCGACTGGCTGATTACCGGGGCCTGTCACGGCTGCGAAACGCTCGATCTGGCGGAGGTGACGGCTCTGGATGGCCTCTTCATTTCGCCGGTTTTTGCCAGCCAGAGTCCCTCGGCGAAAGACGTCGCGCCTCTGGGGCTCAAAGGCATTCAGATGTTTTGCGATCTCAGCCCGGTACCGGTTCTGGGGTTGGGCGGCATTGGGGCGGACAATGCCGAACACCTGACGCACTCCGGCTTGGCCGGATTCGGCGCGGTCGAGGCGTTTCAGCTTAAATGATTAAAACTTGAACGTGGTTTCCAGACGCACGCGCGGCTGATCCTTGTCGGCCGCCGGATCACGCGGTTGCAGCGACTTGGTCTTTTCGCCGAAACCGACCGTACCGCCCACACGCACCGAGGGCGAGATCTTGTAGAAGGCACCGGCGTCCACGTCGTTCCAGCCAGAGGGGCGCGCCTCGTCCTGATTGAGGTCGAGCTTCAACCCCCAGCGGCCCTTCACCGACCACTGATAGATTTTCGACTGCTGACGGGTAGCGGCATTGGTCTCGGTAGAAATTGTGCTGAGGCTCAGCGGCGCGGTGGCTTCGCTGGTCTTGGCCTTGGCGGTCTGGTTATTGAGCGCATAGGCAGGCGCGGACGCGATAAGCGCCACGGCCATAACCGATACCCCTGCTGCCATAACCCGCTTCATAACTCTACCACTTCCGATGATCAGCCCACAGGCCAGTCACGTTCAAACCTTGGTTGGGCACGCCATATACGGGATGTGTGACGGATTTATGTAACCGCCTGACATACCCGCAAACGCCTGCCCGTCCCTATCCTGTACCCAGATTAGGGCATGGATATGTTATAAATCGCTTAAAAGCCTG
>NZ_JAIWNX010000057.1 GCF_020217185.1 Asticcacaulis sp. | reverse complement strand
CACGCGCGAAATCAATAGTGATCGGTGTTATTTGGCAAAGCCGTCAGATTCGCTCAAAAGATGTGATCAAATAGACACGCCCTTACCGCTCGCAGATTTCCAGCGTAACGCGCCTTTGCCGCACAACTGCCGCGATTGGGTGCCAGCTTGCCCCGGATTTTGGCCGTAAACGCCCCTCAATGGGTCTGACGGCCCAGAGACGGCTGGGGCCGGGGGACAAGGAAAGGCTTGTCATACCCCCGTTTGCTCATGCTATAGAGCGGTTAACAGGCCAGACGCCCATTGCCCTTAATCCGGGGGTGGCGCTTCGGGACAGAATGCGGAGTGGACGACACACTATGAAGACGATCAAGAAGGCGGCTCTGATTACGCTGGCCGCAGCCCTGTCTCTGAGCCTGACGGGCTGCCTGAGTTTCGGCAAAAAGGACGAGACTACCATAGACGCCAAGGCCGAAAAGCGCGGCTTCCTGGGTCTGGGTGGGTCGAAGCCGACCAGTGAGCAGGCCAATGCGACGATTGGCGTCAATGCCTATCTGTGGCGCGCCTCACTCGACACCATCTCCTTCATGCCTCTGGCTTCGGCCGATCCGTGGGGCGGCATCATCGTCACCGACTGGTACGCCAACCCCGAAAAGCCGGACGAGCGTTTCAAGGCCACGGTCTATATCCTCGATACCCGTCTGCGCGCCGACGCCTTGAACGTGTCGCTGTACAAGCAGGTCAATACGGGCGGTCAGTGGGTGGACGCCAGCGTCTCGGCCCAGACCCAGATCGACATTGAAAACGCCATCCTGACGCGCGCGCGTCAACTGCGTCTGTCGAACGTGAAATAAGCCCCTTCGCTAAGGGCGAAATTAAGGGCGTTCGGGCTTTGACCCGGACGCTCTTTTTGTTTATGCCGAACGCCTGTTTTTCGCGCCGTTTGCGCTAAAAGGTCCGTTGATGTCCCGCTACAATCCCAAAGAGTCCGAACCGAAACAACGCGCCCGCTGGGACGCCGCCCAGACCTTCCTGACCAAGTCGAAGGATCAGGCCGGCGACAAGCCGAAATACTACGTCCTTGAGATGTTCCCCTACCCGTCCGGTCGCATCCATATGGGCCATGTGCGCAACTACGCCATGGGCGATCTGGTGGCGCGGTTCAAACGCGCGCGCGGTTTCAACGTACTGCACCCGATGGGCTGGGACGCCTTTGGGATGCCGGCGGAAAATGCGGCTATGGAACGCGGCATCCACCCCAAGGGCTGGACCTACGACAATATTGCCAGCATGAAGGCGCAGCTTCAGCGTCTGGGCCTGTCGATCGACTGGACGCGCGAATTCGCCACCTGCGACCCTACCTATTACGGCAAGCAGCAGAAGTGGTTCCTCGACCTTTTGAAGCACGGCCTCGTCTATCGTAAGGAGTCTCAGGTCAACTGGGACCCGGTGGACAATACGGTTCTGGCCAACGAGCAGGTCATCGACGGCAAGGGCTGGCGGTCAGGCGCCTTGGTCGAAAAGCGCAACCTGACCCAGTGGTTCCTCAAGATCACCCAGTACGCCGATGATCTGGTCGAAGGGCTTTCGACGCTCGACCGCTGGCCCGATAAGGTGCGCCTGATGCAGGCCAACTGGATCGGCCGCTCCAAGGGTCTGAAGTTCAAATTCAACTTTGCGGGCGACGTGGCGCACGAACCGCTGGAGGTCTATACCACCCGTCCGGACACCCTCTTCGGCGCGGGCTTCGTTGCCGTGGCCGCCGATCACCCGCTGGTCAAGGCTCTGCCTGAGACCCCGGAGCTGGAAGCCTTCCTTGATCAGGTGAAAAAGGGCGGCACCACACAGGAAGAGATCGACACCGGCGAAAAGCTCGGTTTCAACACCGGCCTGAAGGTCGTGCATCCGTTCAAGCCGGGTGAGACTCTCGACGTGTGGATCGCCAATTTCGTGCTGATGGGCTACGGCACCGGGGCCATTTTTGGCTGCCCGGCCCATGACCAGCGCGACCTCGACTTTGCCCGCAAGTACGATTTGCCGGTGCGCGAGGTGGTGCTGCCCGCCGATGCCGATGCGGCCAGCTTCAAGGTCGATACCGAGGCCTATACCGGTCCCGGTACGATCTTCAATTCCGAGTTCCTCAACGGTCTGGACATCGAAACCGCCAAGGCGACGGCGATTGAAAAGATCGAGTCCATGGGCCTCGGTGAAGGCGCCATCATCTATCGCCTGCGCGACTGGGGCGTGTCGCGTCAGCGCTACTGGGGCTGCCCCATCCCGGTCATCCACTGCGACGACTGCGGCGTTGTGCCGGTGCCGGATGACCAGTTGCCGGTCACCCTGCCCGAAGACGTCACCTTCGACGTGCCGGGCAACCCGCTGGACCGTCACCCGACGTGGAAGCACGTCAACTGTCCGCACTGCGGCAGGGCGGCGCGCCGCGAAACCGATACGCTCGACACCTTTGTGGACTCGTCGTGGTATTTCGCGCGCTTTACGGCCCCTGACGCGTCTGAGGCCATTCGCAAGGCCGATGCCGACTACTGGCTGCCCGTCGATCAGTATATCGGCGGCATTGAGCACGCCATCCTGCACCTGCTCTATTCGCGCTTTATCACGCGCGCGCTGAACACCTGCGGCTATCTGGACGTGAAGGAGCCGTTCGCCGGCCTGTTCACCCAAGGTATGCTGACGCACGAAACCTATAAGACGGCCTCTGGCGAATGGGTCGATCCGTCGGACGTTGAAATCACTAGCGAAGGCAGCAAGCGCAGCGCCATCAAACTGTCCACCGGCGAAGCGCTGAAAATCGGCGACATCGAAAAGATGTCGAAGTCGAAGAAGAACGTTGTTGCCCCGGAAGACATTTTCGACACCTATGGCGTCGATGCGGCGCGCCTGTTCGTGCTCTCCGACTCCCCGCCGGAGCGCGATGTGCAGTGGACGGCGTCAGGCGTCGAAGGCTCGTGGCGCTTTACGTCGCGGGTGTGGGCCGAATTCGACAGCCTGCCCGACGGCGAGGTTCCGGCAACGGACGATGGCGCCGCGCTGGAGTTGCGCAAGGTGGCACACAAGGCTG
Source organism: Asticcacaulis sp. (assembly GCF_020217185.1). GTDB lineage: Bacteria > Pseudomonadota > Alphaproteobacteria > Caulobacterales > Caulobacteraceae > Asticcacaulis. Next base: position 6,942 of record NZ_JAIWNX010000057.1, on the reverse strand, counting down.
CCAAGGCCGTCACCGAAGGTTTTGAAGGCTTCCGCTTCAACGGTGCGATCGCCAAGCTGTATGAATTCGTCAACGCCCTGCGCGCCTCTGACGTGCAGAAGACGGGTACAGCGGCGCGCCGTGAGGCCCTGACCATCCTCGCCGGGCTGATCGCGCCGGTGACGCCGCATCTGGCCGAAGAAGGCTGGGCGCGTCTGGGGCACGACGGTCTGATCGCCGATGCCGCCTGGCCGCAATACGACCCGGCTCTGGCCACAGACGATGTCTATACCCTGCCCGTTCAGGTCAATGGCAAGAAGCGCGGTGAGCTTCAGGTGCCACTGAATGCTTCCGAGGCGGAAATCCGCGAAATGGCGCTTGCCGACGAGGGCGTGAAGCGTCATCTTGAAGGCGTAACGGTGCGTAAGGTCATCGTCGTTCCCAACCGCATCCTCAACTTTGTCGTAGGCTGATCATGATCCGCAAAGCCCTTCTGGCCTTCGCCCTGCTGGGTGCCCCGCTGTCTTTGACTGGCTGTGGGTTCACCCCGGTCTATGCGCAGAAGGGCCTGCCCGGTGAGCTGGCCAATATCGACGTCATCACCACGGATTCGCGCACTGGCTACTTCCTGCGGCAGAATCTGGTGTCGGGCTTTAACACCCTTGAGGGTCAAAAGCGCTACCGTCTGAGCGTCAAACTTGACGAAAAGCGTTACGATGTCGGTGCCGGTATCAACGACATCGCTGTACGGACCGAAATTTCCACGCGCGTCGAATACACCCTGACCGAAACGGCAACGCGCAAGGTCCTGACCCAGGGTACTTTCGTCGATGCCACGACCTACAATGCCAATGCACAATCACCCTATGCCGGCGTCGCCGCACAGAAAGACGGTCAGCAACGCGCCGCCACGGCCATAGGCGAGCGTATCCGCAGCGAACTGGTGCTGTTCTTCCACGACAAGAAAGCGGCTCCGGCCAGCTAAAGCCCATGAAGCTGGTTAAACGCCCCGAAATCGAGGGCTTCCTCAAAGCGCCGCCGCGCGACGTGATCGCCTGTCTGATCTATGGCAAGGACCGCGGGCAGGTGCTGGAGCGTGGGCAGGCCTTGGCCCAGAAAATCGTCCCGGACATCAAGGACCCGTTCAACGTCTCTCTGCTGACCGATACCGATATCGACGCCGACCCCGCGCGGCTTGAGGACGAGCTTCAGGCACAGTCGCTGATGGGCGGCCGTCGGCTGGTGCGGCTCAAATTCTTTTCGGAAAAGGCGGCACTCGACAAACAGGTGGCGGCTGCGCTCAAGGCTCATGCGGCCGGGGAACTGAACCGCGACGCCTTCTTCCTGATCGAGGCCGGGGGTCTGGGCGGTGATTCCGCCGTGCGCAAACTGGCCGACGCCGACAAGGCCATCGCCTCCATCGCCTGCTATGAGGACGAAACCGGCGACGTGGTGCGTATGGCGCGTGAGACTCTGGCACAGAACGAGGTCGCCCTGACGCCCGACGCCATGGACATCTTCGCCGCACGCCTGCCCAAGGAACGCGGCGTGGCACGTCAGGAGATCGAACGCCTGTGCCTGTTTATCGGGCCGGGTTCGCGCCGCACCATCGACGACAAGGAACTTCAGGAATTTTTAGGCGTCGAGCCGGATGCCTCGCTGTTCGATGCCGCCCTGCAGGCCTTTGGCGCGAAAACGGCCCCGGCTCAGGCGGGGTTGCGCCGGGCCTTTGCCGAAGGCGAAGACGGCTCTGCGGCCCTGCGCGCCCTTAACGGCCATCTGGTCAAGCTGCGGCTCATTCAGGCCCAGATGGCCAAGGGCATAGACGCCAAACAGGCCGCCCGCGCGGCGGGCGTCTTCTGGAAGCAGGAGGCGGAGTTTCTGCGTCAGGCCCGCGCCTGGTCAGATTTTTATCTCGACCCGTTGTCCAAAGAACTGATCGAGACGGATAAGCAGTGCAAATCGACCGGGATGCCGGACCTGTTGCTGGCCGAACGCCTCTATATGAGCATTGCGGGCCGCGCCAGACGGCTGGGATTGTAAGTCTTCCCAGCGCTGGCGGAATCAAGGGTCCGCCAACTACCTCAGCGAAGAACCCGCCATCAGGCGGCGACAGACGTCATCCAGTTGCTCAAGGCTGGCATAGGCGATACGAACCTCACCTTTGCCGCCCTTGTCGTCCAGCTTGACATTGAGGCCCAGCAGTTCCTGAAGGTCCTGCTCCAGCGATAGCACATCGGCATTGGGTTGCGCCTTGGGATGCGCCGGTTTGGTCGCGTCACCCAGCGCCGTGCGCGCCAGCATTTCTGCCTGACGTACAGACAGGCCTTTCTGAATAATCACCTCAGCCAGCGCTTCGGGGTTAGCCGCCGTGGCAATGGCGCGGGCGTGGCCAGCGCTCAGGCGGCCATGAATGACGTGGTCCTGAATGACCTCCGGCAGGCCCAGCAGGCGCATCATATTGGCGATATGGCTGCGTGACTTTGACACCACCTGCGCCACCGCGTCCTGTGTGCGACCAAAACGCTCCATCAGCACCTTATAGGCGCGCGCCTCTTCGATGGGGTTGAGGTCTTCGCGCTGCACGTTTTCGATGATGCCGATTTCCAGCACCTCAAGGTCGTCCAGTTCGCGCACGATCACCGGCACGGTCTTCAGACCTGCCTTTTGCGCGGCGCGCCAGCGGCGTTCACCGGCGATGATCTGAAACTGCCCCGCTTGATTGGGCAACGGCCGCACCAGAATGGGCGACAGCACGCCCTTTTCCTTGATCGAGGCGCTGAGGTCGTCGATCTCCGCTTCCGAGAAGAAACGCCGCGGCTGATCCGGATTGCGCTGCAGAAGCTCAATCGGCTTTTCCAGCGTCGCGGCGGGCTTGCCATCAGCGGTGGCGATAGGCACGGGGCCCTGATTGTCGCTCAGCAGAGCCGACAGACCGCGACCCAGACCTCTTTGTTTCTCAGACATGTGTATCCTTCAGTCCTGATCAGGCAGCCGCACGGCGCACTTTTTCACGTTGAACGACTTCGCGGGCCAGTTTCAGATAGGCCTGCGAGCCGGTACATTTCAGATCATAGATCAGGGCCGGCTTGCCGAAGGACGGGGCCTCCGATACCCGCACATTGCGCGGAATGACCGTCTCATAGACCTTCTCGCCGAAGTGCGAGCGCACGTCTTTGGCCACATGACCGGAAAGCGCATTGCGGCGATCAAACATGGTCAGCACAATCCCCTGAAGCTCCAGCTTCGGGTTCAGCGAGCCCTTTACCAGATCAATGGTGCGCATCAATTGCGACAGACCTTCCAGTGCAAAGAACTCGCATTGCAGCGGCACCAGCACCGCATCGGCGGCGCTCATGGCGTTGATGGTCAGCAGGTTCAGCGAAGGCGGGCAGTCGATCAGCACATAGGAATAGGCCAGCTCGCCGACCTGCGCCTGATGCTCCAGCGCGTCGCGCAGGCGATAGGAACGGCGGTCGGCCTGACCCAACTCGATCTCAACCCCCGACAGGTCGGGGTCCGACGGGATGATGTACAGACCGGGCACTGAGGTCTTGACCGCGCATTCGCCAATGGGCTGCTGATCGACGATCACGTCATAGATGGTAGTGGTACGCGCCGAACGCGGCACGCCCAGACCGGTCGAAGCGTTACCCTGAGGGTCCATGTCGATGATCAGCACGGTCTCACCGACGGCGGCCAGAGCGGTGCCGAGATTGATCGCCGTCGTCGTCTTACCCACCCCACCCTTCTGGTTAGACACCGCCAGAACGCGGGGCATGGGGTGCGGGGGGAAACTATCTGGCACGGCGAACGCTCCGAATATGTAGGACGCGACCGCGCGGGTCGCTCAGGGACGTAAACAGCTCAGACTGAAAAGCCCAGTTTTTGTGCGCGTCAGCGATTTCCGCCTCGACGTTTTCGCCTTTCAGCAACCAGCCCTCGGCCCCTTTGCGGAAGAAGCTTTCGGCAAAACCGATGAGCTTCGGCAGAGGGGCCATGGCGCGGGCGGTGACCACATCGACCTTCAGCGAGACATTCTCCGCCCGGTCGTTGATCACCGTCGCCGGCAGGTCCAAGTCTCGCACAACTTCGCCTAAAAAGCGACAGCGCTTGGCCAGAGAGTCGATGAGAAACACGCGCCGGTCTGTGGGTGTTTCGCCTGAATCTGTGGACAGGTGTTTCAAAAGTATGGCCAGTACGACGCCGGGAAAACCCGCGCCTGCGCCCAGGTCTGCCCAGCTTCTGGCCTCCGGCGCATGGTTCAGCAGTTGCGCGGAATCGAGGACGTGTCGCGACCAGTAGTGCGGAAGGGTCGCGGGCCCGACAAGGTTCATCACCTCATTGCGCTCGGCCAGCACCTTCCCGAAGCGCATGAGGTCATCAAAGGCTGCCTGTTTCACGTGAAACACCAGATGCCCGGCCATCTGCTCAGGGGTCATTGGTAGCGGTCGCGCAGCTGTTTCCGAAAACCGGTCCCCACTTTTCGGGCTGCGCTCGCCATAATCAGCAGACGACATCAGGCCGCGCCCTTCTTCAGGTTGCGCACGTGGAACAACAGGGCTGTCAACGCACCCGGAGTCATGCCTTCGATGCGACGCGCCTGACCGAGCGTCAGGGGTCTGACGCGGCTCAGCTTCTCCCTGGCTTCGTTGGACAGCCCGCCCACCAGGGCATAGTCAAGGTCTTCAGGCAGGGCGAGATTTTCGTCCTTGCGGAAGGCGTCAATCTCTGCCGCCTGACGGCCCAGATAGCCCGAATAGAGGGCGTCGATTTCGATCTGCTCGAACACGCTGTTGGACCAGTCTTTAAGCTCCGGCCATACCGCTTCCAGCTTATCCCGCGAACAGGTGTCGTAGGACAGGAGTTGCAGCAGGTTGCGCTTCTGACCATCGGCATTGACGCGGATACCCAAGGCATTGGCCTCATTGGGCGTCAACTTAAGCTCATCCGCGCGCTGACGCGCTGTGGCCAGCGCCTGCTTCTTCTCCAGCCAATGCGCCTTGCGCCGCTCGCCCATCAGGCCGATCTTCAACGCGATATCCGACAGACGTTGATCCGCATTGTCGGCGCGCAGCTTCAGACGGAACTCGGCGCGGCTTGTGAACATGCGATAGGGTTCCGTGACGCCCTTGGTCACCAGATCGTCGATCATCACCCCAATATAGGCTTCGTCACGCCCCAGCACCAGCGGGCTCAGGCCCCCGGCGCGCGCCGCCGCGTTCAGGCCCGCTATCAGGCCCTGCGCCCCCGCCTCTTCATAGCCCGTCGTGCCGTTGATCTGCCCGGCCAGAAACAGGCCCGGCAGGCGCTTCAGCTCAAGCGTCGGATAAAGCTCACGCGGATCGACATAGTCATATTCAATGGCGTAGGCGTAGCGCTTAATAAGCACATTTTCTAGGCCGCGAATGGTGCGCAGAAAGGCCTCCTGCGTCGCCTCAGACACGCTGGTCGAGATACCGTTCGGATAGACGGTATCATCGTCATAGCCTTCGGGCTCCAGAAACACCTGATGGCTGTCCTTGTCCGAAAAGCGCACCACCTTGTCCTCGATGGAGGGACAATAGCGCGGGCCGCGTCCGGACAGATGGCCGCCATAGACCGCCGATTCCGTGATGCGCTCCTGAATGATGCGGTGCGTATCGGCATTGGTATAGGTGATGCCGCAGGTGATTTGCGGCCGGTCGATGGCAGCGTTCAGGGTCGAAAACGGCGTCGGAACCGCGTCGCCTTCCTGTTTTTCCAGAATATCCCAATTGATCGTCTTGCCATCCAGCCGCGCCGGCGTGCCGGTTTTCAGACGGCCCATATCGAGCTTAAGATCATAGAGGCGTTGCCCCAGACCATTGGCCGGCTCATCGCCATACCGCCCGGCCGCCATGCGCTTCTCACCGATATGGATGATGCCACGCAAAAAGGTGCCGGTCGTCAGCACCACGGCCTTCGAGCGGTATTCGACACCCTGCGCATCGACGACCCCGACGACGGTATCCCCCTCAAGGATCAGGTCTTCGACCGCTGCGGCGATAATCGTCAGGTTTTCGGTGCTTTGCAGCTCGGCCTGCATGGCTTCACGATAGAGCTTACGGTCGATCTGAGCGCGCGGGCCACGCACGGCTGGCCCCTTGGAACGGTTGAGCATCTTGAACTGAATGCCGCCGATATCGGCCATGCGGCCCATGACACCATCCAGAGCGTCAATTTCGCGCACCAGATGGCCTTTCCCCAAACCGCCAATGGCCGGGTTGCACGACATCTCACCCAGGGTTTCGATCTTATGCGTCAGCAGCAAGGTCTTGGCACCCATGCGCGCCGCAGCCGTCGCGGCTTCGGCGCCCGCATGACCTCCACCGACGACAATGACATCCCAAAACTGGGTCATAGAGCTTCAACCTGTCCGGAAAACGAATGAGGGCTGGCTATAGCAGATCAGGCCGGACGGGTCGAATCGAGAAGTGTTAATTTTGGCGTTATCCGTGTTTCACGTGAAACACTCTTATTTGCCTATGCAGAAGCTGGAGAAGATATGATCCAGCACCTGCTCCACATCGGTGCGGCCAAACAGGGCGTCAAAAGCGGATAGCGCTTGACGAATATCTTCGGCCATTAGTTCGGGTGTAGCGAAACCAATCCCCAGGGCGCGATCCAAAGCCGCATCGACCTCGCGCAGACGCTCGCCATGCCGTTCCCGTGTTGCCGCGGGGAAGGTGCTGAGAGACAGGGCTGCTTCGAGATCGGTCTCCAGAGCGCGTTGAACCGCCTCAATCCCCTCACCTCTGGTCAGGCTGGTTTCCAGAAGACGGACCTTTTTGTTTTCATGCTGAGATCGAAGCGTTGCAAGGGATTCCGCAGATATTTGATCCGTCTTGTTGAGGATCAGATAGTCCCCCGGCTGCATGGCCGACAGGTCTTCCGGAGCATCCGACACATCCACGACCCACAGACGTAAATCTGCCGATTGAC
>NZ_JAIWNX010000056.1 GCF_020217185.1 Asticcacaulis sp. | reverse complement strand
CCCTCGCCTTCGCCCGGCGGATACCTTCGGACTCCACCACATCCTCGGTTTCGCGCAGGCCTGCCGTGTCATAGATCAAGGCGGCATAGGGTCCGATACGAATGGGAGATTCAATCACATCGCGCGTCGTGCCAGCGATCGGTGTGACGATGGCCGCGTCGGTTTGCAGCAAGGCGTTAAACAGGCTCGACTTGCCGGCATTGGGCTTGCCCATAATGGCGATGCGATAGCCTTCGCGGATTTGTTGCCCGCGTCTCGCATCCGTGATCGCCGCCCCGACCTCAGTCTTCAGCGCGATGATATCCGCAATAATGCGTTCGCTGAGGTGTTCCGGAATATCCTCATCCGGGAAATCGACGATGGCTTCGATATGGGCCAGAATACGGATCAGCGCATCGCGCCATTGGGCATAGCGATCACGGAAACCACCTTCGAGCTGCATCAGGGCTTGTCGTCGCTGCGCCTCGGACTCGGCCTCAACCAGATCGGAAATGGCCTCGGCCTGAGTCAGGTCGAGCTTGCCATTTTCAAAGGCCCGCCGTGAAAACTCACCCGGCTCGGCGTGACGCAGGCCCTCGGCGCGAAACACCGCATAGAGGCGTTCGAGTACCGCGCGTGAGCCGTGGATATGAAATTCAGCGCAGTCTTCGCCGGTAAAACTGTTCGGCCCCTTGAACCACAGGACCAGACCCTGATCTATCAGCTCGCCGTCATAGCGCAGATGACCGAGCGTCGCATAGCGTGGACGCGGCAAGCGCCCCAGCAAGGCCTCAACCACGTGTGCGGCTTGAGGCCCGGAGACGCGGATGACCGACACCCCGGCCCGACCTTGCGCCGAGGCCAAGGCGAAAATCGTCTGTTTCACGTGAAACACGAGAGCCTACTTACCGCCCTTGAAACCGCCCATGCTGGCGGTCGCCGCGGATTGCATCATCTTGAGGAAGTGATCCTGTGCTTGCACGCCGAAGCTCGACCAGGTCTTGATGATCTCCTCGGGCTGCATCGACTGGATATTCTGCTCGACGCGGGCCTTCATCTGCTCAACCATATAGTCGTTCAGCGTCTCGACATTGGGCAGGCCCAAAAACGCGCGGGCTTCCTGCGGCGTGCATTCGATATCGAAGGTGACTTTCATAGCGGGTCTCCGCAAGGCTCGCATCGACAAATGAGAGCGGATAAAGAAAGGGCCGGATTGCTCCGGCCCGGATAGATTCACAATGATCCTGTGTCGCCTGATTTGGCAAGGATCAGGTGTTCATGCTCTGGAAGAATTCGCCATTGTTCTTGGTTTGACGCAGCTTGTCGATCAGGAACTCGATGGCATCCTGGGCACCCATCGGATTGAGGATACGGCGCAGCACGTAGGTTTTTTGCAGGTCCGACTTATCGACCAGCAGGTCTTCCTTACGCGTGCCCGACTTGAGGATGTCCATGGCCGGGAAGACGCGCTTATCGGCGACCTTACGGTCCAGCACGATTTCCGAGTTACCCGTGCCCTTGAACTCTTCAAAGATCACTTCGTCCATGCGCGAACCGGTGTCGATCAGCGCGGTGGCGATGATGGTCAGCGAGCCGCCCTCTTCGATATTACGCGCCGCACCGAAGAAGCGTTTGGGGCGTTGCAGAGCATTGGCATCGACACCGCCGGTCAGCACCTTACCCGATGACGGCACGACCGTGTTGTAGGCACGGCCGAGACGGGTGATCGAGTCGAGCAGGATGACCACATCGCGTTTGTGTTCGACTAGGCGCTTGGCCTTTTCGATGACCATTTCGGCCACCTGAACGTGGCGTGTTGCCGGCTCATCGAAGGTGGAGGAGATGACTTCGCCGCGCACGGTGCGCTGCATGTCCGTCACTTCTTCCGGGCGTTCGTCGATCAGCAGCACCATCAGGTAGCATTCCGGATGGTTGGCGGCGATCGACTTGGCGATGTTTTGCAGCATAACCGTCTTACCGACGCGCGGCGGGGCGACGATCAGGCAGCGCTGACCCTTACCCAGAGGCGCCACAATGTCGATGATGCGTCCCGAACGGTCCTTGATCGTCGGGTCTTCGATTTCCATTTTCAGGCGCTCTTCGGGATAGAGCGGCGTCAGGTTATCGAAATGCACCTTATGGCGAATGGCTTCGGGGTCTTCGAAATTGATCGTCTTGATCTTCGACAGGGCGAAGTAACGCTCGCCTTCGCGTGGGCTGCGGATCGGGCCTTCGACCGTGTCGCCGGTGCGCAGGGCGTGGCGGCGAATCTGCTGCGGCGACACGTAGATGTCATCGGGACCGGGCAGATAGTTGGCTTCAGGCGAACGCAGGAAGCCAAACCCGTCCTGCAGTACTTCGATAACGCCGGAGCCGGTGATTTCGACGCCTTCTTCGGCCAGTGTTTTCAGAACCGCAAACATCAGGTCCTGCATCCGCATGGAGGCGGCGTTTTCAACACCGATCTGTTCGGCAAAGGCCAGCAGGTCGGCCGGCGACTTGTCCTTCAGTTCCTGAAGCGACAGTTTTTCCTGATTGGGGTTTTCCGACTCGTCATCACCATTGTCGCTGCCGTTTTCGTCTTCGGCGGCGTCTTCCAGCGTGGTGTCGTATTCGATTTCGTTGTCTTCGGACATGGGAGAGGTCTCTGATACGGCACGCGGTCACGATGACTTTATAAACAAAGTCAAGGTCTTAGGCCGTGCCTGTCTGATAAACCAGCGCGTGAACGCTGTATGGAAACTGGGGGAGGCCTTGAAACCACGAGAACCGTGGGGCCGGGAAATGCGCGACTTAATACCCGTTTGGCGCGCGCAATGGTTCTGAGCAATACACCCAAACGCCGAAAGGTCAAGGGCGGACCTCACCTGACCTTCCCGATCAAAGAGAGGTGATTTCAGATCGTGAACATTTCGGTGGTCACGGCAATGACCATGACAATGGCAATGATGGCCGGAATCTCATTGGCGATGCGCCAGAACTTTTCCGAACCAATGTCTTCGCCGCGCTGGAGCTTTTTGAACCGCACCGCCAGAAAATGATGATAGCCGGTGATCAGCACAATGCCGATCATCTTCACCACAAACCACGGCTCGTAAAAGAACTTCCAGCCAAAACGATCGTGCACATTGCTGTAGATCAGCCCGGCTCCGAACAGCCAGGCGGCGATCATGGCCGGATTCATGATAAAGCGCAGCAGACGCCGCTCCATACCGCTCAGGACCTCAACCACCTGAGGCTTATCTCGATTGGCGATATGGTTGATGAACAGGCGCGGCAGATAGAGCAGCCCGGCCATCCAGGCAATAACGGCCAGTATGTGCAGGCCACGCAGCAGGTCGTAATGGTTCATGCTCAAAAGCCCTTTTGTTTGGGGCATTGCCCGTGGCAGGCATCACAGGCGTAATCGGCCATAATGGTGGCCTCTGACCCGATGGCGCGCAGTACCTCATCGCCCAGCGCCCGGATAAACAGCGGCTCGATACCGACCACCGGCACGCGGACATAGTCCTTCGCCCCGTGCTCGTCGGCCAGATGTTTATACTCCATATCGAGTTCGACAAGCGTTTCGATATGTTCAGAGACAAAGGCCACCGGCACGACCACGGGCGATTTCCCGCTTTTGACCGTGTCGATAATCGTTTCGTCGGTCGAAGGACCAATCCATTTCAGCGGCCCAACCCGGCTTTGATAGCAGACGACGTGGTCGATCTGCATCCCCACCTGTTCCATGATGGCGGCGACACTGGCCTCGACCTGCGCCTGATACGGGTCGCCCTTCTTGATGATCTTCTCCGGCAGGCCATGCGCCGAAAACAGCAGACGATAATCCTTGAGGTTGCTCAGGCCAGACAACTTCTGACGGATCAGATCGGCATAGGATTTGGCGAAGGCCGGATTTTGCGGATAGCAGCACAGATACTTGACCGGAGCCGCGCCCTTATAGGCCTTTTTGAACGTCACAAACGACGACAGGGTGGTGGTGGTCGAAAACTGCGGATAGAGCGGCAGGGCCACCACCTGATCCGGCGCCCACGCCTCAACGGCCTTCACCGTATCCTCGATAAACGGATGCCAGTAGCGCATCCCGATAAAGACCTTGAATTCCAGATCCTTGACGGTTTTCGACAGATGGCAGCTCAAGGCCTCGGCCTGCGCCTCGGTTTCCTTGACGATGGGCGACCCGCCTCCCATCAGGCGGTAATTGGCCTGAGCCGAGGTTTCGCGGCGAGATGAAATCAGGCGCGCCACCATCTGCCGCAAGGGGGACGGCAGGCCGATAATGTATTTGTCGCTGAACAGGTTGTAGAGAAACGGTTTGACATCGGCCTGGGTCAGGGGCCCGCCGAGATTGAACAGAACAACAGCGACTTTTTTCATCAGCTTCTTATGAGATGTAGCGTCCGCTCGACATGAGCGATGGGGGTGTCGGGAAAGATGCCATGCCCCAGATTAAAAATATACGGCCCCTGCCCCCAGGCGGATTTCATTTTCAGCACCATATCGTCCAGCGCGGCGCCACCGGAACGCAGAACGACCGGATCGAGCGCCCCCTGTATCGGCAATTTTTTCTGGATCGCCTGCCCCAGTTTCAAAGGTGTGGCGGTCCCCAGCGCCATACCCTGGACCTCGACCTGATCGGCATAGTCGAGACAGCGTGCCTCGGCCCCGCGCGGAAAGCCGATAATGGGCAGGGTGATCCCCAGTTCGCGCACACGCCGCACCAGCCTTTGATGGGGTTCGATAACCAGTTGATCAAACAAGGGATCGGGGAAGCCTTCGGCCCAGCTTTCGAAGATTTTGAGGACCTGCGCGCCGCAATCGGCCTGCATCTTCAGATACTGCGCTGAAGCCTCAATGACCACGTCCATCACCTGCGCCACCAGTTGCGGCTGCTCATAAACAAAGGCGCGGATCAGTGAGCGGTCATGGGCTTTGCGCCCATTGAGCATATAGGTCATCACCGTCCACGGCCCGCCACAGAATCCCAGAAGCGTCACCTCTTTCGGCAATTCCGAACGCAGGATTTTCAGGGTCTCACCCACGGCCTTCAAGGCTTCTCCCGCCGAGCCAGCCAGATCAGCCATCCGCGCTACAGAGGGTAAGTCCCCAAGAACAGGCCCCTCACCCGCTTCAAAGCGAACGTCCTGACCCAAGGCCATGGGGATAACCAGAATATCGGAAAACAGGATGGCTCCGTCCATGCCGTAGCGACGTACCGGCTGCAGCGTCGCTTCGGCGGCCTTTTCCGGGTTTAGGCAAAAGCTGAGAAAATCCGCCGTCGTCGCCCGAAGCTCACGGTATTCCGGCAGATGGCGACCAGCCTGACGCATGAACCAGACGGGCGGCGTTTTCAACGTCTGTCCCTGAAGGACCGAGACTATGGATGGCGTGTGCGAGGTCATGAGTCAATCCATAGGCTTCCGACGGTATTCCCTCAATCCCTCTAAAAGATTTTTAGAAAGATAGAAGGGGTAGTTAGGCCGTGGATGCTGCGCAAAAACGTCGCATCGGGGAAAAATGATGGCCGTTTTCCCGGCCTTTGCACAGAGCGACGTTAATGAATTTTTAATCTTTCACAGCCTGTGGGAATCCGGGATAATTAACCAAATCCTAACACTGATTAAGAAAATCCTAACGACTGAGAGTGGCGGCCATACACGGTTAATTTTTTGTTAAGATTTACACACAAAGCCGTCACAAAAGAGTCACCGATGCCCGTGATTGGGGAAAACCGGTGACCGAATACGCCCGGTTTTTCACCTTTTCCCCGGCTTGGCGGCTTGGCACGGCGAAGGCGAAGGTTTATCCCGATAGAGACGCAAATCTTCCCCCGTTTTTCCCCAGAAAGCGTGCACAGATAAATTTCATGACTACATCCGGCGCGAAAATCGGTATCCATTTTCACGTTCATCTGGTGTCCGACTCCACCGGTGAAACCCTCAATGCTCTGGCCAAGGCGGCCGCGGCGCGCTTCGAAGGTATCTTCCCCATCGAACACATCTATGTGCTGATCCGTTCGGACAAGCAGATGGATCGCGCCCTGACCGAGATCGAGTCCTATCCGGGCATTGTTCTGCACACCCTGGTCGATGCCGAACTGCGGCAAAAGCTCGAAACCTTCTGCCGTGAGCGCGACATCCCCACCATCGGCGTACTCGATTCGGTGGTTCTGGCCTATTCGCGCTATCTGGGGGCCGCCGAATTTTCCAAAAAATCCGGCGCGCAGCACAATCTCGACAGCGACTATTTCGACCGCATCGAAGCGCTCAACTACGCCATTGCCCACGATGACGGCGCTCTGGCCGACAAGCTGCGTCAGGCCGAAATTATCCTGATCGGTGTGTCGCGCACCTCAAAGACGCCGACCTGCATCTATCTGGCCCACCGGGGCTATAAGGCCGCCAATATCCCCCTCGTCCCCGGTCGTGACCTGCCGCCGGAACTGGACGAACTGAGCGAGCCGCTGATCGTCGGCCTCATCGCTTCACCCGATCGCCTGATACAGATCCGCAAGGCCCGCGTTCTGGCCTATACCACCGCCGGGGATGAGCGGCCCACTTCCTATACCGACGCCGAAGCCGTGCGTGAAGAAATCATCGCTGCCCGGCGTCTGTTTGAACGCAAGGGCTGGCCGGTGATCGACGTCACCCGCCGCTCGGTCGAAGAAACCTCGGCTTCGATCATCAGCCTGCTCAATGAAAAACGCACCGGGCGTCTGGGTGGGATTTAGGTTTTGAGTTCAGGGTTAAGACGCAGGGGTCGCGGACCCCTGCACCCCGGAAATAAACCAGAAATCAAGCCAGAAACCAAGTATGCGTTGACTGTCTGTTTCAAATCGGAAAAAGCTCCGCGCGTTTTACATAAGGCCTAGTATCGTGAATTTGAAGTTCGCTTCATTTTGATATCGAGAGCCGGGCGAACTTCAAATTCGAAAACGATACGAGTTACAATAATTTGCTAGTGTCCTATTGAATCTGAAATTCGCCAGAGAGCGATATCAAGCACATGCGAATTTCAGATTCAGGACACTAGTGACGGCTAACATATGACCCTATCTGTTCCCCCTCCCCTGATCCTGGCCTCCGGCTCCAGGATTCGCGCCACCCTGCTCACCAATTGCGGCCTGAGTTTCACGAAAATTCCGGCCGATATCGACGAAGACGTCATCAAGGACGAGTGCCTGTTTCGCGGCTTTACGCCCAAGGCGGTCGCTCTGAAACTGGCACAGGAAAAAGCCCTGCACGTGTCGCGCGCTCAGGCCGGTCTGGTCATTGGCGCGGACTCGGTCCTTCAACTCGATAAAGAGTTGATTTCCAAGCAGAAAACACTCGCCGACGCAGCCGATTTACTACGTCGCTTTTCGGGTAAGACCCATTATCTGCACTCCGCCGTGGCGGTGGCGCAAAACGGTCAGCTTCTGTGGTCGCACGCCGATACGGCGGACCTGACTGTGCGCCGCCTCAGTGAAGATTTCATAACCCACTATATAGAGACGGCGGGTGAAGACATCCTGTCCAGCGTCGGCTGCTACATGCTTGAAGCGCACGGCGTTCACCTGTTCGACTCGATAAAGGGTGATTATTTCACCGTTCTGGGCCTGCCCTTGCTGCCCCTGCTGGCGCAACTCAGACATTACGAGATTATACCGGCATGAAACACCTCCCCACAGGCGCGGCCAGGGTCGCCGGCGTCGTCGGTCAGCCGATCCGGCAATCCCTCTCCCCCTTTCTGCACACGGCCTGGCTGAGACATATGGACCTGAATGGTGTCTATGCGCCCTTTGCACCGGCGGATGATCATGCGTTTGAGCGTCTCATCCTGTCGTGCCGCACCAATGGTATCAAGGGCTTGAACATCACGGCCCCGTTCAAGGAACTGGCGCTGAAGCTGGCCGACACCTCCACCGATCTGGCGCGTCGCTGTGGCTCGGCCAATCTGCTGACCTTTGACGAAGACGGCAGCGTGCACGCGGATTCCACAGACGGCCACGGCCTTATTCAGGCCTTTCATCTACAGGCACCTGACTGTGACCTGACGGCAGGCGCGGTTACCCTTCTGGGTGCCGGCGGGGCGTCACGCGCCGTGGTGGCCGCCTTGCTGGATAAGGGCTGCCGCGACGTGCGCATCGTCAATCGCACCGTCGCCCGCGCTGAAGAGATCGTCTTTGCGTTCAAAGAGGGCGTCAGTGCCTATGCCCTGAGCGATATCGACCGCGCCTTTGCCGGTTCGGTAGCCGTGATCAATGCGGCGTCGGGCGGACCCCTGCCCCTGTTTGACGCGCTCGATCCGTCGGCAACCGCTATGGACATGACCTACCGACCCTTGAAAACCAACTGGTTACAGGCGGCCGAGGCGCGTGGGTTGAAGACGGTTGATGGGCTGATGATGTTGATTGAACAGGCGCGCCCGTCCTTCGCCGCCTTCTATGGTCAGGCCCCGGATGCGGACTTCGATGTGCGTGGTCTGGCCCTTGAGTTTCTGGGTGAGACAAAGTGATCCGTCTGGGTCTCACCGGCTCCATCGGCATGGGCAAATCGACCATAGCCCGCATGTTCGCCGATGAAGGCGTGCCGGTCTGGGATGCCGATGAGACGGTCCACCGGCTATACGCCACCTCTGAACCGTTGAAAGCCGCGCTGGTCGAGGCCTTTGGCGAGGTGGTGACAGACGGCGCGGTTGATCGCGCCAAGCTATCGCTTGCCCTTAAGCAAAAACCGGACGGTTTTGCCCGGCTGAATGCTTTGGTGCATCCAGCGACCGTCGCGGATCGGGAGGCCTTTCTGGCCCATCATGCCGCCTCAGGCACACCCCTCACCCTGTGCGATATTCCGCTCTTGTTTGAAACCGGCGCGGAAACAACCTTCGACAAGGTGGTTGTCGTATCCGCCCCGCCTGAGGTTCAGGCCACCCGCGTTCTGGCGCGTCCCGGCATGACGGCGGAAAAGTTTGCGGACATATTGGCGCGTCAGATGCCCGACGCCGAAAAACGGCGCCGCGCGGATTTCATCATCGACACCTCGCAAACGCTTGAGGCCAATCGTCAACAGGTGCGTGAGATTATCCGCGCCCTGCACGCCGCCTGACTCTGGACAAGCCCGGCAAACGCGAGTCAAATTACGCCCATGCGTCAGATCGTCCTCGATACCGAAACCACCGGCATTGACCCCAAAAAAGGCCACCGCCTGATCGAAGTCGGCTGTATCGAAATCGACGACCTGCTGCCGACGGGCAAGACCTTTCACCACTATTTCAACCCCGAACGGCTGATCGAACCGGACGCCATCCGTGTCCACGGCATCACCGATGAGATGGTGGCGGACAAGCCGAAATTTGGCGATCTGGCTCAGGCCTTTATCGACTTTGTCGGCGATGCGCCGATCATTGCGCACAACGCCTCGTTTGACCGTGGCTTTATCAATATGGAGCTGGAGCGGTTGGGTCTGACCCCCACCGATCCCGACCGCTGGGTCGATACGCTGGAGCTGGCGCGCTACAAGTTTCCGGGCATGGCCAATTCGCTCGATGCCCTGTGTAAACGCTATAATATCTCGCTGGCCGAACGCGACAAACACGGGGCTCTGCTCGATGCGCGTCTGCTGGCCAGCGTCTATCTGGAGCTGTCGGGCGGTAAGGAACGCGGCCTTGACCTCAAGATGCACGGCATGGTGTCGGAAGACGGCACGGAAATCCGTGTGATGAACCACGGCCAGCGTCCGCGCCCCCTGCCCTCGCATATTCATGAGAAAGAAGCCGAAGCGCACAAGGCCTTCTGCCTCAAATATCTCAAAGACCAGAATATGTGGGGCTATACGGCCTCATAGAATTTTAGCCACGAACCACACGAAAAGCACGAACTTCATTGAGCGGATACATAGCGCGAAGCGTCCAAAATCCGCACTTGCCGCAACACAGTCGAAGCCCTTCGGGCACAAGGGTTAAAAGCGCTCGACGTTCGTGCTTTTCGTGGCAAAAAAAACCCGCAGCCACAGACTGCGGGTCTCTTTTTTATATGCTTTGC
>NZ_JAIWNX010000055.1 GCF_020217185.1 Asticcacaulis sp. | reverse complement strand
TTTCTAGGCCTGCCCGGCGGTTTCGCCGATCTGACCCTTTTGCTGCATGTAGAGCGCGGCAAAGTCGATGGGTTCGACGAAGAAGGGCGGGAAGAAGCCGCCGTCCGAGGTCGCATCGGCGATGATGCGGCGGGCGAACGGGAAGAGGTAGCGCGGGCATTCGACCAGCAGGGTCGGCTCGATCGCCGCTTGCGGGACATTGGCCAACTGGAACAGACCGCCATAGACCAATTCGATGGCGAACATCGGGCCTTCGGGGTTCGACGCCTTGACCGACAGCTTCAGATCGACTTCGAACAGGCCATCCGGGCGGCCCTTGGCGTTCATTTCCACGCCCATGTCGATTTCAGGACGCTGATCCATGCGCAGCGAGTTGGGCGCCCGCGGGTTTTCAAACGAGAAGTCGCGGATGAACTGGGCCAGAACCTGCATATTGGCAGGCAGCGGGCCGCCCTGAGCCTCGGTGGCCGGGCCAGTGCCGTTTTCGGCGGGGATCGAATCGTCAGCCATTAAACTTAAAAACTCCGTGGCGCGTATAAAATTCGGTTGAAAACGGCCCTAGCACGCACAAAATCGATTGGCAATCAAACGAATGGTTCCGTTTACCTCAACTTTGCCTATATAGGGAAGACTAGACCTTGCTGTACCCCTGTTCGGAGACGTTTTGATGCCCTGGGACCTGCTGATTCTGGCCTTGATCGCCGTGGTCGTGCTGTTTCAGCTGTATAACGTGCTGGGCCGCCGCGTCGGCTTCAAGGCCGAAGACAAACCCGTGGTCCCCAAGAGCGATGACTCGGAAGGCCCGTTCAACCGGCCGGGACAGGAGCCGAAGGCGCAGCCCGAACGCCTGCGTATGCCTAATCTCGACGCGCTGAAGGCGCGCGATGCCCATTTCAATGAGGTCAATTTCGTTGAAAAGGCGCGCGAAGCCTATGAACAGATCGTGCTGGCTTTCAATCGTGGGGAAATCGAAGGCCTCAAGGATCGTCTGTCGGAAAGCGTCTATGGCGTCTTCGCCAAGGCCATTGAGGCGCGCGGTGAACAGAAGGCCATGACTGTGTCTTTTGTCGAAGCGCCGAAGACGGATCTCGATCAGATCGACCTGAAAGACGACCGGGCTCTGGTGCGCGTACGCTTCTTGTCGGAACTTCTCTATGAGATGGCCGACACAGACGGTGGCGAACCGAAAAAGGCGCATCGCCGAACGGCGGAATTCTGGACCTTCCAGAAAAACCTCAAATCGCCGACCAATCCGTGGATTCTGTCCCGTGTCGAGGCCGCCAAGGCATGAACCTGAGGGGGAGGGCAGGGGTGCTGACCGCCGCGCGGCGTTTGCTCGCCTATGGATGCGTGTCCGTGGCGGCGCTGAGCCTGGTGGCGTGCGTCGAAACACCCAAGCCCCCGCTGGGCCCGTCACCCGTACCGTCACCGCCTGTCCCCCAGACAGACCCACAGCCGGTGCCGACCCCGCCACCGTCTGAGCCTCTCCCCCCGCGACCGTCGCAAAGCCTGTCGGTCCTGCCGGGTTGGGAGGAGACAGACCCCTTTATTGCGCTAGAAGCCGTGCGTGGGGCCTGCGCCTATCGACAGGGGCGGCAATATGCCAGGGCCTGCGATGCCCTGAAGGCACAGGCGTTTGAACAGCCCGAAGAAATCAAGCAATGGCTTGAGGCGCGCTTTCGCGTTGAACGCATCGAAGGCGAAGGGTTGCTGACCGCCTATTTCGTGCCGGAATACCCGGCGACCACCACCCCTTCGGTCGAGTTTTCGCAACCCGTCCGCACTAAACCCGCCGATCTGGTACTGGTCGATGGGGCGCAGATGACGCCGCCGCAGCCGGCGGGTAAGCGCTTTGCGGCGCGCCGGGCAGGCGAGCTTTATGTGCCCTATTACACGCGCGCCGAAATCGAAGCCCAACCGGTAACGGGCCCGGCCTATTACATGCGGCCCGAAGACTATTTCTTTATGCAGATTCAGGGCTCCGGCTATCTGACGCTGGAAGACGGTACACGCTTCATGGCGGCCTATGCCGCCGATAATGGTCTGCCGTTTGTGGGGATTGCCAAAACCCTGACCGAACGCGGCCTGATGAAGAAGGAACAAACCTCCGGCGAGGCGATCCGCCAATGGCTGGCCGATAATCGCGGGCCGGTGGCGCAGGAAGTAATGAACCAGAATCCGCGCTACGCCTTCTTCTCTATGGATATGACCAAGATGGAACCCCTGGGCGCGGCAGCGATCCCTCTGCCGCCGGGGGCGGCCATTGCCATTGACCCGTCCTTCCACCCTTATGGGGATTTGTACTGGGTCGATGCCGATGCAGGCTCACTCAGCGGTGCCTTCCCGGCCTATCGTCGCATGGTGGCGGCCCTCGATACGGGCGGGGCCATTCGCGGAAAGATTCGCGCCGACCTCTATATGGGCCACGGCGACCGCGCGGGCCGCGAAGCCGGGCGCGTCAAGCACAAGCTGCGCCTGTGGCGTATCGTTCCGGCGGAATAGATTAAAAATCAAACACCAGCCGGATGGCCCGCAGCGTCATATAGGCCAGTATGCCGGTACTGGCGGCAAACACGCAAAAGCGCAGGATGACGTGGTTGCCGATGCCCTGCACCAGACTGTGGACGATGCGCAAAAGCACGTAAATCCACGCCAGAACCACAAACAACTGATCGGCGAGGCCGGACACCTGTATCCCCAGACTGAGGGCGTAAAACAGCGTCGGCTGTTCGGTCAGGTGCGTATAGTTGTCCGCCACGGCACGCACATCAGCGGGCAGGCGAAACAGGTGGCGCTTATCGGCAAACAGCTGAAAATCCTGACCCAGTTGCAGCATGGCGGGTATGCGCCGGGCATAGAGCCAGACGAGCACAATCAGTGACCAGGCAATAAGGGCAAGGAGCGGGGCAACCATGCCTCCACTCTTGCTGTTGGAACCGGTAAAAAAGCGTTAACCATAACGCCCACACCAGGACGTGCGAGGTATTTTCTTATCTCCGTCGCGTGGTGCGCGCGGGCTTTTTCATCGAGCCCAGAAGCCCGCGCACCAGCTCACGACCGAGCGTCACGCCGATGGTGCGGATGACGGAGACGGCGACAGAGGTGACGGCTTTTTCCGTGGCCGAGGGTTTATGCACCTCCGGCTTTTCGCTCTTTTCGGCGCGGGGAGTTTCGACCTCAGCCGCTTCGCTCTCCTCGGCCCTGGCGCGTGCCGTCAACAGTTCAAACGCCGATTCACGGTCGCGAAGAGTGTCGTACATGCCCGATACCGGCGATTTGGCGATGATGGCGGCGCGCTCGGCTTCTGTGGCGGGCCCCAGACGCGACGCCGGGGGGCGAATTTTTGATTTGGCCGTGACGGTGGGCGAGGCCTTTTCGTCGAGCACCGAGATCAGCGCCTCCCCGACGCCCAGACCCTGAATAGCCTCGATGGTGTCAAAGGCCGGGTTGGGGCGGAAGGACTGCGCCGCGGCTTTCAGCCCCTTTTGTTCAGCGGGCGTGTAGGCGCGCAGGGCGTGCTGGATGCGGTTACCGAGTTGCGCCAAGACCGAATCCGGCACGTCGGCCGGGTTTTGCGTGACGAAATAGATGCCCACACCCTTGGAGCGGATCAGGCGCACCACCTGTTCGATCTTTTCCAGCAACGGCTTGGGCGCTTCGTCAAACAGAAGATGCGCCTCGTCGAAGAAGAAGACCATGCGCGGCTTTTCGGGGTCGCCAACTTCGGGCATGACTTCGAACAGTTCAGACAGCAGCCACAGCAGAAATGTCGAATAGAGGCGGGGGCTGCCGATCAGCTTGTCGGCGGCCAGCACATTGACATAGCCCTTGCCGGAAATATCGGTACGCATCAGGTCTTCCAAGCGCAGCGCCGGTTCACCGAAAAACTGCTCACCGCCCTGACTTTCGAGCGCCAGCACCTGACGCTGAATGGCACCAATGGAGGCGGCGGACACCTGACCGTACTGGGCGCTGATTTCCTTGGCATTGTCGGCCACGTGGTTGAGCATGGCGCGCAGGTCCTTAAGGTCGAGCAGCAGCAGCCCTTCCTTGTCAGCGACGTGGAAGACGATGTTCAGCACGCCTTCCTGCACCTCATTGAGCTGAAACAGGCGCGCCAGCAGCAGCGGACCCATATCCGAAATCGTGGTGCGGATCGGGTGACCTTTTTGGCCGAACAGGTCCCAGAAGACGACCGGGGCGGCGGCGGGCGTAAGCTCGATCCCCATTTCCTGTGCGCGCGCCAGAAGCTTTTCATTGGGCGCTCCGGGCAGGCTGATCCCTGACAGATCGCCCTTCACATCGGCCGCAAAAACGGGCACGCCGGCGTCAGAAAAAGCCTGAGCCAGTACCTGAAGCGTCACCGTCTTGCCCGTACCCGTCGCACCTGCCACGATGCCGTGACGGTTGGCGCGGTTGAGCAGAAGCGTCTGATGGCCGTCGGCGGAAAAGCCGATGTCTAATCCCTGAGTCATGTCGTTATCCTGTGTCGGAACCCCATGAATAAAGCGTCGCGAAGGCCTTTGGCAAAAGGTATTTCAGTTGCGCCGCACCAACACCAAAGAACACAGTTCTCTCACACAGAAGTGATAACAGCGCGATCAGGACTGATTAGGGTCTGAAGACGTGCGTGCTACTATCACAACAGCTCAGCAATGAGTCGTGGTTTGCGTCGCTTCCCCCCATAGGCCGCGCAGCCATTTCCGGGGTGGCCCTTCCCCCCATAAAGGGTGGCTCCGAAGAAGCCGCTCACCCGCCAGACCGGGTGAGCGGCTTATCCTTTAGAGCGGAATGATTTCTGATGGAATCATTCCGCTCAAGCCGCCATTGAGGCGGCGGCCAAGGTGGCAAAGCCACCGCCCGGCGAGGGGCTAAACAAAAATCTAGATCATTATGTTTCTACCAGAAATCATAATGATCTAGGCGGGCGGCGAAGGCATGACCCCATTCCGTTTCGTCAGAAACTTTATTTTCCCCAAGCCGTTGTCTTCGCCTGTGCTTTTGGCGGATAATTCACTTATTATATAGGTGTGAGCCTTAGCTTTACGCCATCAAGCGCAGTGGATGGAACTCATGGACGACCTCAGCCTTTCGACCGAACTTGACGCCCTTGTCGCGGATGCGCGGGCAGGCATAGAGGCGGCCTTCACCGCCGCGCTCAAGGGTCCGGCGGATGAGGCGGCGCGCAGCTTTCTCGCCCAGTGTCTGGAAGACTATGATCCGGAAGAGATGCCGGAACTGAGCCTCGAAGAGGTGGGCCGCCTCTTCGCCGAGTCCTGGGGCCGCGCCGCGGTGCGCGACGGGGCCGGGGCCTTGAAGACCATTACCCCGGTCAACAGCGCCTTTGATGTCGTTGAGATCGTTCAGCCCGACGCCCCGTTCATCGTTGAAAGCGTAATGGGTGAGCTGATTGATCAGGGCCTGATCATCCGCTCCATGTTCCACCCGGTTGTCACCGTCAATCGCGACGATACGGGCCAACGCGGCAGCGGCAAGGCGGTCACCGAATCCCTGATGCTGGTCTTTGTCGGCCGGCAGCCCGCCGAAAAACACGCCGCCATCCTGTCGGGCGTAGAGACGACACTGAATGATCTGCGTGCCGCCGTGCACGACTTCCCGCGTATGCAGGCCTTGCTGGCCGAAGAGATGACGGCGCTGGAAGCCCTGAGCCTGCACCCGGTGGTGCAGATCGACCCGGCGGTGCTGCAGGAAGAACTGGCCTTCCTGCGTTGGGTGTCGGAAAACCATTTCGTCCTTCTGGGGGCGCGCACCTATGTCTATCCGCGCAGCGCCGACGGCAATTACGTCGCCGAAGAACCGCTGAACCTGTTGCAGGAAGAATACGGCGTCTTGCGCGACAAACGCGCCATCCTGCGTCGCGGATCGGAACCGGCCATCCTCAGCCGTGAGCTGCTGAGCCATCTGGCCAGCTCCGAGCCGGTCACCGTGGCCAAGGGCAATCTGAAGTCGCGCGTCCATCGCCGCGTCTATATGGACTATATCTCGATCAAGCATTACGGCGCTGATGGCAAACCGTCGGGCGAAACGCGCTTTGTCGGCCTGTTCACTTCGGACGCCTATGACCGTCCGGCCTTTGAAGTGCCGCTGATCCGCAAGAAGTGCGAGCACGTCCTGAGCGAGTCGCGCCGGCTAGGCTTCAACAATGGCGGCTATGCCGAAAAGCGTCTGAAGAATATCCTCGAAACCTATCCGCGCGACGAGCTGTTCCAGATTCAGGAAAGCGATCTCTTACGTATTACGCGCGGCGTGCTGCACATTTCCGACCGGCCGCGTGTGCGGCTGTTTGCGCGCCGTGATCCGTTTGACCGCTTCATTTCGGTGCTCCTCTATCTGCCGCGCGATACCTATAGTGTTTCGGTGCAGGAACGCGCCGGGCGGTTGCTGGCCGAAGGCTTTGGTGGCCGCGTCAGCGCGCTTTATCCGTTTGTGACGGGCGGTGCGCTGTCGAGCATCCACTACATTATCGGTGTCACGCCGGGCGGCCATCCGGACCCCAATCTGGCCGATATCGAAGACCGCGTGACCGATCTGACGCTCGACTGGGCGCAGCGCGTCGAGGATGCGGCTCTGGAAGTCGGCCAGACGCAGGCCGACTATGTGAAATGGGCGCGCGCCATCCCCGTCGCCTATCAGGAACGCTATGGCATCGACGAGGCCGTCACCGATATCGCCATTCTGGCCGGACTGGATGAGGCGCACCCGCTCACTGTGCGCGCCTTTCAGCCGCAAGGGGTCAGCGACCGCTTCTCGCTGAAACTGTATGACCGCGCTGAAACGGCCATTCCGCTGTCCGACATCCTGCCGGTGCTGGAGCGCATGGGGCTGAAGACGCTGGAGGAGTTCGGTCACCGCATCGAATCCGCCGACGTGCCGCGCCATTTCATTCACGAATTTATCGTGCAACTCCCCGCCGCGCACCCGACGGCCTTCGCCGATTTCCGTGAGGATTTCGAAGGGGCGTTGATGGCGCTGTGGCGCGGTGAAACCGAGATCGACGGCTTCAATGCCCTGACGCTTCTGGGTCTGAGCTGGCGCGAAGCCGCGCTTTTGCGCGCCCTGTGCAAATATCGCGGTCAGTCGGGTCTCGACCCCAGCGCCATCGTTCAGCAGCAGGCCCTGCGCGCCTATCCGGATGTAGCGGCGGCGCTGGTCTATCTGTTCGATCTGAAATTTGCCGTCAATGACACGCCCATCGGCACGCGCAAGGTTGAGGTCGAGGCGGCTTTGTCGCGTATCAATACGCTCTTGCAAGGCGTGACCTCGCTGGAGCACGACCGTGTCCTGCGGCGCATCGCGGCCCTGATCGGGGCCATTCAGCGTACCAACTACTACCAGAAAAAGGGCTATATCTCGTTCAAGATCGCTTCGCGCGAGCTGGCCGATCTGCCCGATCCCAAGCCCTACCGCGAAATCTTCGTCTGGTCGCCGGTGGTCGAAGGCGTGCACCTGCGCTTTGGGCCCGTCGCGCGCGGGGGCCTGCGCTGGTCTGACCGCAAGGAAGATTTCCGCACCGAGGTGCTGGGCCTCGTCAAGGCGCAGCAGGTGAAGAACGCCGTCATTGTGCCCGTCGGTTCCAAGGGCGGCTTCTATCCCAAGCAGCTCCCGGCGGGAGGCGCGCCGGACGCTATTCGCGCCGAAGCCGTGCGGGCCTATAAGATGTATCTGTCGGGTCTGCTCGACATCACCGACAATCTGGATGCCCAGGGTGGCATTATCGCGCCGAAGGACGTGGTGTGCTGGGACGCGCCGGACCCCTATCTGGTCGTGGCGGCGGACAAGGGCACGGCGACCTTCTCCGACATCGCCAATGGCGTGGCGCGCGACTACGGCTTCTGGCTGGATGACGCCTTCGCGTCAGGCGGCAGCGTCGGTTACGACCATAAGGTCATGGGCATCACGGCGCGCGGCGCGTGGGAAGCGGTCAAGCGCCATTTCCGCGAACGCGGCAAGGACATTCAGACCGAGGCCTTCACTACGGTCGGCGTCGGCGATATGTCAGGCGACGTTTTCGGTAACGGCATGTTGTTGTCGAAGCAGACGAAGCTGATCGCGGCCTTCGATCACCGCGACATCTTCATCGACCCGACCCCCGATCCGGCTGTGTCCTTTGCCGAGCGTGAGCGTCTGTTCGCCCTGCCGCGCTCAAGCTGGCAGGACTATGACAAGGCGAAGATTTCGACGGGCGGCGGCGTCTTCTCGCGCGGTCTGAAGTCGATCGAGCTGACACCGGAAATCCGCGCCGCGCTTGATATTCAGGCCACCAGCCTGACGCCGTTTGAGCTGATGCAGGCCATTCTGCGTGCCCCGGCGGAGCTGCTCTATTTCGGCGGCATCGGCACCTATATCAAGGCGGCGTCGCAGTCGCACCTTGAGGTCGGGGACAAGGCCAATGACGCCATCCGCGTCGATGCCGGCGATATTCGTGCTGCCGTGATCGGGGAGGGGGCCAATCTGGGTATCACTCAGGCCGGTCGCATCGCGCTGGCGGCGCAGGGCGTGAAGCTCAATACCGACGCCATCGACAATTCCGCGGGTGTCGATTGTTCGGACCACGAGGTCAATATCAAGATCCTGCTGGGTCGTCTGGTGCAGTCTGGCCGCATGACCATCGAAGCGCGAGACGTACTTCTGGCTGAAATGACCGATGAGGTCGGGCATCTGGTGCTGAAGGACAACTACGCTCAGACGCTCGCTCTGACCCTTCTGGAATCGACGGCGCTCAGTGACAATGCCTCGATGCAGGCCTTTATGACGGCGCTCGAAAAGCGCGGCAAGCTGGACCGCAAGGTCGAAGGCCTGCCGACCAATGCGCAGTTGGAGGCGCGCAAGGCGCAAAATGCCGGGCTCTATCGTCCGGAACTGGCGGTGGTGCTCGCCTATGGCAAGATCGTGCTGTTCGACGACCTCATTGAGACGACCGCCATCGACGATCCGGTGTTCGAAGAGGCCCTGATCGACTATTTCCCCAAGCCGCTGCACGGCTTTATTGACGACATCCGCGCCCACCGTCTGCACCGCGAAATCGTGGCCACGGTGCTGTGCAATGAGATGATCAATATTCTGGGTCCCAGCTTCCCGATGCGTCTGCAAAAGGCGGCGGCGGTTGATGCCGGGGCGCTGGCCCTGTCGTTCGAAGGGGCGCGGCGGCTGTTCGGGACCGATGACCTGTGGGCCGAGGTCTCGGCGCTCGATACGCAGATTCCGGCAGCGGCTCAGACGGCGCTTTATAACGCCATCGCCACCTTCCTGCGCCGTCAGGTCTATTTCATTGCCCGCCGGTTTGCCGGTCGTCCGGAAACCCTGACCGAGGTGATCAACGCCTATCAGACGGGTATTGCCACCCTGTTGTCGGCGCAAGGCGTGCTCAGCCCCAACGAAGCGGCGCGCGTCGAGGCACGGGCGCAAAAACTGATCAGTGCCGGGGCGCCCGAAGACCTGTCGCGCCGGGTGTCAGCCCTGTTGTCATGGACCAGCGCCATCGACATGGTCGATCTGGCCGAAGGCGAGGACGTGGTCGAAGCGGCGCGCCTCTATCTGGCAACCGGGGAACGCTTTGGGTTTGACCGTCTGCGCGCCGGAGCGGGCGAGCTTTATTCCGCCGATCCGTGGGACCGTATGGCCATCCGCCGCCTGATCGAAGACATCTATGCCGAACAGAAGTCGGTGGTGGCCGCCGTGCGTCGCGACGCTCAGGGGCTTGAGGCCTGGGCCGAAGCGCAGGCCGCACAGGTGGCACCGTTGCAGTCCCTGCTGGGTGAAATCGAAGGCTCAGGCGCCGGTTGGAGCTTCGCCAAGCTGAGCATCGTCAATGCCGCCCTGCGTCAGTGGGTGCAGAAACTATGAGAAAGTTTCTGGTCATCGCCGACGACAGCGCCGAATTCCGCGCCGCACTGAGCTACGCCTCGGTGCGGGCGCGCGTGACGCAGGGCATGGTCACCCTGCTGCGCGTCCTGCCGCCCACTGACTACAGCCAGTGGGC